>JAILDQ010000182.1 GCA_024689365.1 Treponema sp.
AATTTGTTTGGCAAAAGAGCTTTGCAAGTCATGCTCTTTTTTCATCATGCTGTTTTCTGAATCGGATTTTATTTTTTCAATTTGTGAAAGCAAATCGGACTTTTCTTTTTGGCTTTGCAATTCAAACTCGGTTTTTGCGGCCCTTAGCTTTTCTTGGTAAAGTTTGTCCGCTCCGCTTGCCAAAGCCTTTTCGACCAAGCTTGTGTCAACGGAATTGATTTCCGTCAAGTCAATGTAGTCGCCCTTCTGAGCGTCCTCGTCCAAAATCAATTTGCTTTTGCTTTCAGCGATAACTCGAACTTGTTTCATACAAAAAAATTAGCGCATTTTTTGCCTTTTGGCTAGCCAAGAAAAATCTTGCGCAAAGTTAGCCAAAGCATTATAATATTATTCAGCGCTAACTACTTTTATATTGGAGGACTTTATGAAGAATTTAGCTGAACTGAAAAAAAACCAAAACGCGAAGATTTTGTCCATTAACGGAGACAGCCGTTTTATAAGCAGAATCACATCCATCGGCTTGACTCCCGGTTGCGAAGTTACGGTAATCAAAAACGAAAAACGCCGTCCCTTGCTTGTATTCGCGCGGGACACAATGATTGCCCTTAACAGCAAGGAATGCAAAAACATCGAGGTGGAATGAATATGACAGATAAAAACGAAAAAATCATCGCGCTTCTTGGCCAGCCAAACTCAGGAAAGTCAACCTTGTTCAACGCGCTCACAGGCCTAAAGCAACACGTAGGAAACTGGCCCGGAAAAACAGTTGAAAAAAAAGAAGGAACTTTTACTTACAACGGAAATAAATATTTGGTCGCCGACCTCCCCGGCACTTACAGCCTTTCGGCAAATTCAGACGAAGAAATAATCACCCGCGACTACATCGCTTCGGGCAAAGCCGACGTCGTTTGCATTTTGGCTGACAGCTCGCAGTTGCAAAGAAGCCTTTACATGTTGGCGGATTACGCGGGAATCAAAGTTCCGGCATTCTTGATTTTGAACATGAGCGACGTCGCCTCCGAACAAGGAAAAATCATCAACGCGGAAGCAATCTCGGAAAAGCTTGGAATTCCGGTGATTTTGTTTTCGGCCCAAGACACAAAAAATTATTCAGGCTTCTACAAAGCGATGGAAGACGCCATCCAAAAGCAACGCCTCTTAAATTTTTCAAGCCTTGAAGAAAAATACAAAAAGATTCCAGCCTATGAAAAAATAAAAAGCATCGCTCCGGACAACGCGATTCCAGGCTACTCGTCAAGCTGGCTTGCGGCAAAAGCGATTGAAGGCGACCAACCCGTTTTGGAAAAAATCAAAGGAAACCTTTCCGCCGACAAGGCAAAGGAATTGCAAAGCCTTTCCGCAGTTGAAAAAGGAGTCCTCCTTACAGGCGAGTGCAAGTTTGAATGGATTGACCAAATTCTTGACGGCGCCCTCGTTTCAGAAAAGCAAAGCCGCAAGCTTGGAAAATTTGACCGCTTGATTACCCACAGATTCTTCGGAAAGCCAGTCGTCGTTCTCACAGTCCTCTTTGGCTTGATCGCTTCGTTCATTCCGGCGCTGCCCTTTATGATTGTAGGAATGTTAATCGGAAACCTTAACGGCCCAATCGGAAGCGCGCTCGCCAGCGTCAACTGTCCTCCATTTATCGTCGGCATAATTACCGACGTGTTGATTCGCTCGATCGGCTTCATTCTGCAAATGCTCGGCTTTGTATTTGGCGTAACGCTTGTTTTTGGCCTGCTTGAGGAAGTTGGCGTAATGGCCAGAATCTCCTACGTCTTTGACAACACGATGTCAAAATTGGGCTTGCAAGGAAAGTCGGTAATGCCCTTCTTGGTAAGCTTTGGCTGCACGATGGGCGGAGCCGCAGGCACCCGAGTCATCGACAATTGGGGACAAAAAGTTTTGACAATCGCTTTGGCATGGGCGGTTCCTTGCGGCGCGGCGTGGGCAATTGTTCCAATGCTCTCAAGCATTTTCTTTGGAGCGTGGGCGCCGCTTCTTATCGTGGTGATTCTACTTGTGATGCTTTTTCACATGTGGCTGACCGCTAAAGTTTTTGGAAGAAGCCTCGTTAAAAAAGAAGACCGTTACGGAATGATTATGGAACTTCCTCCATACCACAAGCCAAAGTGGGGCGCCCTCTTGCGCTATGTTCTTGGCCGAACAAGAGACACCTTCTTCCGCGTTCTAAAAGTAATTCTTTTGGTCGCCTTTGTTTTCTGGCTTCTCTCTTATTCAGGCTCGGGCCTTATGGAAAACTCAATCCTGTATAAGGTTGGAAAAGTCATCGAACCATTTACAAAAATTTTTGGAATGAGCTGGCAACTCTTCATGGCCTTTATCGCGTCAAGCTTGGGAAAAGAAGGCGCGGTTGGCGTCCTGGGAACAATCTTCTCAGGAAACGGCGCAATCGGAATGGGAACCGTAATGGGCGAAACTGTAATTTCAAACGTCAACGAACTTTTAGTCGCGAACGTTTCAAAGCCGGAAGCCCTTGCCTTTATTTTCGCAATCACGTTCAACATGCCTTGCATCGTTGCCTTGGCCGCGACTTACCAAGAAACCCATTCCGCAAAGTGGACGGCAATCATCGCGCTTTACTACACAATCGTCGCCTTGCTTCTTGCGGGCGTCGCTTACCGCGTTGGCCTTTTGATTTTATAATACTATGGAAGAATTGCTTGAACTCTTGCGGGACGGAAATTCGCGCTCGGTGGAAATGATAGCCGCCGAGCTGAACTCCAGCCCGGAAGACGTTTTACGAAAGATTGATTTTATGGAGCGCGCGGGAATTATCCGGCGAGTCACCGAAAAAAAAGATTCTTGCGGAAAACACAAATGCTCCGATTGCTCCAATTGTTCCCGCTGCCAGCCAAAAGGCGGCTTTAAGGGCATGGGAGAAATTTGGGAAGTGGTTCAGTAAGAAACTAATTCGGCAAAAATATTTTTGGCGATTTCAAAAGCCTCCGCGTCGAACAAAACAATCGAGCAATCCAAGTCGGAGGCTTTTTCTTTTATCGTTTGAACGGCAACTTCCAAAGCTTCTTTTTTTGGATAGCCGTAAACTCCCGCGCTTATCAAAGGAAAGGCGACAGACTGGCAAGAATTTTCCTTTGCCAATTTTATTGAAGATTCATAACAATTTTTCAAAAGCGCGCGGCTTTCCTCCGCAGACCTTTCGTAATAAATCGGGCCGACAGTGTGAATCACATGCCTGGCCTTTAGATTGTAGCCGCCAGTGATTTTTGCCTGGCCAGTCTTGCAGCCTCCAAGAGCCGCGCATTCCTTTAAAAGCCCAGGCCCAGCAGCCCTATGAATCGCGCCGTCAACTCCTCCGCCGCCAAGCAAAGAAGAATTTGCCGCGTTCACAATCGCGTCAACATCGCATTTAGTAATGTCCCCGGAAATGATTTTCAACGGCATAATTTTTTCCCAAAAACTTATTGCTCAAAATATTCAGACTCAACGGCTT
>JAILDQ010000199.1 GCA_024689365.1 Treponema sp.
TTACGATTGACCAAGAGCCGGAGATGCAGGGCTACATGGGAATCCAACGCCTCTTCTCTTGGCTGATGGAAGAAGGCAAGCGCGAGGCAAAGGATTACATCACAAAGACCGTGGTTAAAATCGCGGAAAACATCGAATAGTTTCCGCAAAAAAAAATTCATTTTTTTCCAAAAAGGTATTTATTAAAAAAAACATTTTTGCTATTATCACCTATCATTTTTTTTAAGGCGGAACTGCCATGTTCAACCGTAGCGATTATGTCAGCGACAAAGAATGGTCGCGCTTTTTGGAATTTTCAAAAGACTTGGAAACTCCCAATATTGTGGTGAATGTTGACAAAATCAAGGCCAACTTCATAAAGCTTCGGGATTCTTTTCCTTACGCGCGAATTTTTTACGCAATGAAGGCGAACCCTGGCGAGCCTGTTCTTAAAATGCTCGCGGAAAACGGCTCAAACTTTGACATTGCCAGCCGCTACGAGCTTGACCAAATTTTAAAGTTCGACGTTTCGCCAGACCGCCTCTCTTATGGAAACACAATCAAAAAGGCAAAGGACATAAAATATTTTTACGACAAGGGCGTAAGAATGTTCGCGACCGACAGCAAGGACGACTTGAAGGCCATCGCCGAGAACGCTCCCGGAAGCCGCATTTACGTACGCATCCTGGTGGAAAATTCCGTCACCGCCGACTGGCCCCTTAGCCGAAAATTTGGCTGCCATCCCGACATGGCCTATGACTTGCTTGTTCTTGCAAGGGAGCTTGGCCTTTCTCCGTATGGAATCAGCTTTCATGTTGGAAGCCAGCAGCGCGACATCGGCCAATGGAACGACGCGATTGCCAAGGCCAAATACTTGTTCACTTCTTTGGAAGAGGAAGAAGGAATCCGCTTGACGATGATTAACATGGGAGGCGGCTTTCCCGCAAGTTACATCGACCCTACAAACGATTTGAGCGTTTACGCCGCGGAAATAACCCGTTACTTGCGCGACGACTTTGGCGATGACATTCCGGAAATCATTTTGGAGCCGGGCCGTTCCCTCGTGGGAGATTCAGGAATTCTTACAAGCGAAGTTATTCTTACAAGCCGAAAGAACAACACCGCCCTCGCCCGCTGGGTTTACGTTGACGCCGGAAAATTCAACGGCCTTATCGAAACCTTGGACGAATCAATCAAATATCCGGTCGTAACCACAAAAGACGCGGCTGGCGAAAAAGAAGGCGAAGTGATTATCGCAGGACCTACTTGCGACAGCATGGACATAATGTACGAAAACGCAAAGTACAAACTTCCGATTTCGCTCAAAGCCGGAGACCGCCTTTATTGGTTGAGCGCCGGCGCCTACACTTCCACCTACGCGAGCGTTGGCTTTAACGGCTTTCCTCCGATAAAGACTTATTTTATGGGCGGCGAATTTTAACAAAAAATAAGTTTGACAGAGGCTAAAAGCGCGCTAAAATGTTCTGCATGAGCGAATATTTTGTAAAAACCTCTGGTTCAGATTTTAACGATGGATCGGCCGCCGCGCCGTTTAAAAGCATTTCAAAAGCCGCCGCGGTCGCTGTGGCTGGAGACACGGTTACGGTTTTTGGCGGAACATACCGCGAATGGGTAAAGCCGCAAAACGGCGGAAGAAGCCCCGAGATGCCGATCGTCTACCGCGCGGCCAAAGGCGAAAGGCCAATCATCAAAGGCTCGGAAATTGTCACTGGCTGGAAGAACGAAGGCAAAAGCCTTTGGTCGGCAGTCGTTCCAAATTCAATTTTTGAAGCCGCTGGCACAAACGGCGTAAATCCATTTGCAAAGCCTGTATGGGGCGACTGGGTTGTTTACCCGCTTGAAAAGCCCGTTCACTTGGGCGACGTTTACCTAAACGGAAAGTCTTTCTACGAGGCAATGTCCCTTGAAGAAGTGAAGAATCCGCAAAAGCGTTTGACAGGCTACAATCCGCCGTGGACAAAACACGAAGAGCCGATTCTTGAGCCTGAAAATACAATTTACCAATGGTTCGCGGAAGTGGGCCAAACGGAAACAAAAATCTACGCAAACTTTCAAAAATACGATCCTAACAAAGAGCTGGTGGAAATCAGCGTTCGACAAAGCTGCTTCTATCCTGACAAAACTGGCTTGGACTACATCACAATCGACGGCTTTGAAATTTGCCAGGCCGCAAGTCCTTGGGCGCCGCCAACGGCAGACCAGCCTGGAATGCTCGGTCCGCATTGGGCAAAAGGCTGGACAATCCAAAATTGCGTGATTCACGACGCAAAATGTTCAGCCATCAGTTTGGGAAAAGAAGCCTCTACTGGCGACAACGATTGCACTAAGTTCCGCGAAAAGCCCGGCTACCAATTCCAAATGGAAGCGGTCTTTAAAGCGCTTCAAGCCGGCTGGAGCAAAGAAAAAATCGGAAGCCACATCGTTCGCGACAACGTGATTTACGACTGCGGCCAAAACGGAATCGTAGGCCACTTGGGCTGCGCCTTCAGCACAATTGAAAGGAACCACATTTACAACATCGCGGTCAAGCACGAATTTTTTGGCTATGAAATCGGCGGAATCAAGTTGCACGCCGCGATTGACGTTGTAATTAAAAACAACAACATTCACAATTGCACGCTCGGAACTTGGCTTGACTGGGAAACACAAGGCACCCGCATTACAAGCAACTTGTATTACGCGAACGACCGCGACTTGATGGTTGAAGTTTCGCACGGCCCCTACATTGTTGACAACAACATCTTTGCAAGCGCCTACAACTTTGACAACATTTCGCAGGGCGGAGCCTACATTCACAATCTTTGCTTGGGAACAATGCGACGCGAGCAAGTAATGGACAGAGCCACTCCTTACCATTATCCGCACTCAACCACAGCTTTGGGAACGGCTTTGATTTTTAGCGGCGACGACCGGGTTATGCAAAACATTTACGTTGGCGGCCAAGAAGCTTACACCGAGCAGTCAATGCGCGGAACGGAAAGCTACAACCAAAATCTTTTTGCCACGTCAACCCGTCAATGGCTCTTTGACTTTGTCGGAGCGCCAACAAGCCAAAACCAAGAAAAGTTTGGCGCGGCGGTAAAGGCTGTTGAAGCCCTTTTTGCCAGCTCGGAATTTGC
>JAILDQ010000201.1 GCA_024689365.1 Treponema sp.
TACAGAGTATTCACTTGTTGCAGAACTTTCGCTCTATCTTACACAACACGAAATTGACGCAGATGGGAAGAACAAAGTGTGTCGCTGGTCGCCTGTGCAAATCCGAGAACTACTCGAACACTGCATTGACGGAATAGATCCGATACTTGAAAAAATAAATTACTCAAATGCTAAACTGTATGAATGCGTTGTGCGTGACCTTTTCAAACAGATTTACAAAATCTCTTATGAAAAAGGCGAAAAGAAAGAAATTATCAAATGGCTTACAAAAGATCCTCCAAAGAATCCGGATGGAACAGAAGGATGTTATAATCTTAACTTTGACGACGATTTATTTATCGAAGAAACATCTCCAAAATTCTCAGAGTACAATCAAAAATCAAAAGACAAATTGCGCGGCGGCATAAGCTTTAACCTTTCAGGCTACGGATTTGATTCTGGTTCAGAAAAATCTTTCTTTGTCCGCAATCTTTTCAACAACTCAGAAATCAAACATATATGGTTTACGGGAATGCTTACAAATGGCCAGAGCGAATTTTATGTTCACTACATTGATCCGGAACTGCACACACTGCGTTCGTATTATCCAGATTTTTTGATTGAACTTAAGGACGGTAAATTTTATATTGTAGAAATTAAGGGTGAAAACTTGATTGACAAGGCAAGCACCCAAGCAAAGATTCAGTATGCAAAACAGATGTATTCGGCAAGCGGATTGGAATATGTTTTCATTCCTTCAAAATATGCGGATATGATTTTGCAGGAGTTTATGAAAGACTCTTCAAATATTGATTTGTTTGCATCAGATAAAACTTTGACGTATCAGATAGATAATAATAAAGAAAAATTAAAAGTTGCAGATTCTGCAAAACGTAATGTAAAATAATTCTTTATATTTTTTCATTCTCCCTGCGCAAGGGATTGTAGTGACGCTGTAAGCGTTCCGAGCGCAGCGAAGGAATGGAGCGTTAGCGAAATCACGAAAAGCCCGACCGCCGCTTTGCGGCGGATGCGCCCATGAATAAGCACTTTTCGTTCATGAAAATTAGGGTTCGTCTATAGGCGTTACGGCCACCTTTACGATTGACGAATGAAAATCATAGGCTTTGTGTCCAATTGTTTTTTCGTTGCCTTTCAAAAAATATGAAGGCCGCTCCGCAAAGAATGATTTGAACGATTGTGGAGCAGGGCGTCGCAAGTCCGATTCTAAACAGCGTCGGATTTTTGGTCAGGCTCATTGCGTATGAAATTGGAACGCGAACTCCAAAGGCGCCTGCGATTCCTTGAGCCATTACAAAGCCTGTGTTTCCACAGCCGTTAAAGTAGCCGATGTAGCAAAAGAGGAAGGAAACAAAAAGGGTGTCAATCGCGTAGGCCTTTAGGTAACTGTGGGCGGCGGCGATGACTTCCTTGTTGTTTGAAAAAATCGAGGCGAGCGCGTCTCCGTGAAAGAAGGCGCCCCAAGCCATAAAGATTCCGCAAGCAAGGGAGGCTGCGATTGAATACAAAAGCGCCTTCTTTGCCCTGCCGTATTCTTGCGCTCCAATGTTTTGGGCGACAAAGGCCGAAAGGGATTGCGAAAACGCGGAAGGAACCAGCATTATGAAGGCGCAAACTCTTTCTGCCACGCCGACTCCTGCAGACGCGATTAAGCCCAGACGGTTTATGATTGCAGCGATTACCAAAAATGAAATCGTCACAAGGCCGTCCTGCAATGAAATCGGAGCGCCTGTTTTGCAAACGAGCCTGATGTAAAAATTGTTCCAGCGAATGTTTTTCTTTCCAAATGAAAATGGAAGGCCCTTCTTTCTCGCCACGGCAAGGCAAAAGACGACGCTCAGGGCTTGGGCAAGAACGGTGGCGATCGCCGCCCCTGCCGCCGCCATTTTAAATACCGCCACAAAAAGCAAGTCGCCAAAAATGTTTATCAGGCAAGCGACCAAGACCGTGTAAAGGGGAGTCTTTGAGTCTCCCATTCCTCTAAAGACGCTTCCCAAAACATTGTAGCCTGTAATGAAAATTGTTCCAGCGGCGCAAATATGAACGTAGTCCAAGGTCTTGTCAAAGGCTTGGGCTGGAGTTTGCATCAGAAGCGCGAAAGGACGGGTTGCGAAAATCATAATGATTGTCACCGCAAGGCCAAGCATTATAAAAAATATTACGCTTGTTCCCACGATGTCGGCGGCCTTTTCTTTTTGTCCTCCGCCAAGCGCTTGAGCCATTTGAATCGTTGTTCCCATCGCAAGGCCTGTAATGATAAAGGTTATGGTGTGCATCATCATAGAGCCTGTGGCTACGGCAGAAACGTCCGCGGCCTTTCCAAACTGGCCGACGACGAGCAAATCGACCGCGCCGTAAAAGGACTGCAAAAATAGAGCGCCCAAAACCGGAAGAGCGAAGCGCAAAAGCCTTGGGGCGATTTTTCCTTTTGTGAATAATGTGTCTTGAGCCATAAATTTTCCTTACAATCTTTTAGTCCATAAAAAAAAGCTGGACAAGAAACAGGCATTTCAGCCTGCGCCTTATCCAGCTTGTTATTTCCATAATGAATAACAGGCCCTCCGAGCGAGCAAAAGAAGACTATCATTTATAAAATAAAATTGCAAGAGCCTTGCTTTGACCTAGACCAAAAAATCGAAAAGCGCTAAAATATTTGACCTATGAAAACGTATGGTTACCTTTTGTTTTTGGCATTGATTTTGCTTTCAACAAAAATTCTTGGAATCGCGACAAAGAAAATCCATTTGCCGCAAGTTGTCGGCGCCTTGATCGCGGGAATTATCCTTGGCCCCAGTTGCCTTGGCCTTATAGAAGTGACGGACTTTATCAAAAAGACTGCTGAAATCGGCGTCATAATGTTGATGTTCACTGCCGGCATCGACACGGACATGAAGGACCTTAAAGAAACCGGCGGCAGGGCTTTTGTCATCGCTTGCTTTGGCGTTATGGTTCCGCTTTTGTTTTGCGGCGCGCTTTATTTCTTTTTCTTTGAGCGAAGCGTTGACTTTATGAGCGTTCTTAAAGCCTGCTTTGTCGGAATGGTTTTTGCCGCCACTTCTGTTGGAATTACGGTTGAAACCTTGAACGAGCTTGGAAAGCTCAAGACAAAAACAGGAACGACTCTTTTGAGCGCCGCGATAATCGACGACATTTTGGGAATAGTTTTGCTTTCCGTTTTGACCGGCTTGAGCGGACAGGGCGCCGCGGAAAATTCAAGCGTCCTTATGGTTGTCGTTAAAATTCTTTTGTTCTTTGTCTTTGTTTTTGTCGTCGGCTTTATCACCAAAAAGATTTTTGAGCGAATTTCTGAAAAGCATTATCAGTCAAGAAGAATCGCGATTTGGGCTTTGGCCTTTTGTCTTATTATGGCCTTTTGCGCCGAATTCTTTTTTGGCGTCGCTGACATTACGGGCGCTTTCTTTGCCGGCCTCATTTTGTGCAACCTCACAAAGTCGCGCCAATACGTAGCCAAAAAAGTCACGGTAACTTCATACATGCTTTTTACTCCTGTCTTTTTTGCAAGCGTTGGAATGAGAACCGACTTAAAGACTATGAACATGGAAATCCTGGTCTTTGCCTTGATTTTGATTCTTCTTACCGTAATTTCAAAAATTGTCGGCTGCGGTTTTGGCGCCCGGGTTTGCGGCGCAAAAAGGCATGAGGCCTTGGTAATCGGAATCGGTATGGTCGCCCGAAGCGAAGTGGCCCTTATGGTTGCCCAAAAAGGCATCGACGCCGGAATGATCGACTCAAAAATGCTTCCCGCGATAATCTTGAGCGTGATTTGTTCCGCGCTTGTAACGCCGATTTTGCTAAAGGCTGCGGTTTCAAAAAGCCCGGAGTTGGAATAGAGCCTTGAGGAATGAAGGCTGTTTGAAAATGAAGGTAAACTTTAATCTTTCAGCGTTTTTTAGAGACCTCTTTTTTGTCGAGACTGAATGCGTTCTTTCGTTCGCGCTTGTCGGAACGATTTTCGCAAGAAGCCAAAATATTTCTTACGCCCATTTTTTCATTCCGCTTCTTTTGGGCTTGATTTGCATGCTTCCTTGCATTCCCGTTTATTTGTTTGAAAGCATGACGATTCCCCAAGTAATCGTTCAAAGGACCGTAGAATTTTTTGTCCTTGAGGCTGTTTGCCTTTGGACCGCCAATCATCTTGCCGGAAATTTTTTAGGCAAGGCAGGCCTTGTAGTGGTTGCCGCCAGCTTTTTGTTTTTTGACGCGCTTTCTTATTCCGTCGCTTACTTGATGGAAAAGGTTGAGTCAAGGCGCTTGAACAAAAGGATAAAAGAGCTTTCTGAAATGCAGTCGAAAGACGAGGGCGAAAAAAAATCCGCCACTATCGAAGCCTTTGGAGAAAGCGACAAGGCTGCTGTCATTCCCATCGCGGAAATTCTTTACTTTGAGGCGGATGCGGAGCAAGTGTTCGCTTACACCGAAAACGAAATTTACCAAGTCAAGCAGCGCCTGTATCAAGTTGAAAGCCTTTCCAGCGCGGCGGGAATCATGCGAGTTTCCAAGTCACACCTTGTAAACATGAATAAAATTCAGTCTGTAAGAACGGCCTTGAACAGCCGCCTCTACGCAAAAATGCTTAACGGCGAAGAAGTTCTTGTAAGCCGCAAGTACGCCCCCGGCTTCAAGGCTAGAATTTCGTAAAAAGCGCCTTGCATTTCATCGTGAATTATTGCATCTTGTGTAAATATTGTTCTCTTTAAAGTTTTGTTTTGCTAGAATCCTTTCCGTAATCTTTTTGGAGGAAAAAGATGAAGGACAAGAATCAAAATTACAGAACTTATTTTACTCGTTTGCTCGCAATCGCGGTTCCGCTGATTTTGAGCAATGTCATTAACCAAGTCCAAATGCTTATCGACCGAATTTTCTTGGGCCAAGCGAACACTTTGTACATGGCGGTTTTGGGAAACTCAAGCTCGCCCCTTTGGACAACGATGTCGGTTTGCTTTTCAATCGCGACAGGCGCTTCGATTCTGATAAGTCAAAGCGTGGGCGCCAAGGACGACAAAAAAAAGGAAGAGTTTTCGGGCGCGCTTTTAAAGTACAGCCACATTCTTCCGTTCGCCTTGTTTTTGCTCTGGTTTTTCGGCTCAAGGCCAGTCTTTAGGCTGCTGGGAGTGTCAGACAAATTGATTGGAATGTGCGCCGACTACGCGCGCTATTCTTCGCCGGTATTTTTGCTCTTGGGCTTGGGCTGTTCCTTTACGGTGATTTTCCAAACGTCAAACCACACAAAGCATTTGGCGATCTGGAGCGTCTTGCGTTCGGCCTTTAACATTTTCTTGGACTGGCTCTTGATTTTTGGAAACCTTGGTTTTCCCGCAATGGGAATCAAGGGCGCCGCGCTGGGAACGGCAATCGCCGAATATTTGGGCGGCCTGTATTTGACATTCGCTTATTTTAAGAGCGGAAAGCTTGGCACTCGGCCGAGCATGCCGGCGGTAAAAGAAGCCAAGGTTAAAAGCTACTTGATTTCGGCGCGGCTTGGAATCAACACCGCCTTGGAAGACTTTTGCTGGAACTTAGGCAACTTGGCGATTATCCGCATTCTCAACTCAATCAATGAACTTGCGGCCGGAATTTATTCCATCATATTCAGCGTGGAAGTTCTGGCGGTGGTTGTCATCGGCTCTTTGGGAAACGGAACCTTGACCCTCGCTTCGGAAGCGGTTGGACAAAGCGACAAAAAGCAGTTTAAGGGAGTGTGCGTCGCGGCTTACACGCTCAGCCTAGCTGTTACCTTTGCAATGCTTTGCGCTTCAATTTTGTGTCCTAGGTGGATCATTTCGGTTTTTACAAAAGACAGGGGAATCATCGCGACTAGCGGCATTTACTTGCTCTTAATCTCGATAAACTTGATTTCAAAGTCAGGAAACATTATCATTGGAAGCGCGATTCGCGGAAGCGGCGACACAAGGTGGATGTTTTTCACGCAATTATTTGGAACCTTTTTTGTAATCGCTTGCGCCTGCTTTTTTGTTTACTCGCTTAAGCTTGGAATCACCGGAGTCTTTCTTGCTGTAATCGCCGACGAAGGCGTTCGTTTTGCGGTTAACTTTGGAAAGTTTATGCGCATTTACAAAAAGTCGCCGGTCTTTGGCGACCAGGAGGAGATAAAATGACACGGCCAACAACAACTCTTTTTATGCTGATGTCAGTGGATGGAAAAATAAGTACAGGAGCGTCCGACGCCCTTGACGTTGACAAGGACTTTCCTAAAATCCAAGGACTCAAGGAAGGCGTGGGCCAATACTACGAAATCGAACAGACGACTGACTTGTGGAGCTTTAACAGCGGCCGCGTACAGGAAAAAATGGGCGCCAATGAAAAGCCTTTTCCTCAAAAAACGCCAGTGTCCTTTGTTCTATTGGACAATACGCATTTGACAGAACATGGCGTCCGATATTTTTGCGCGCGCTCAAAGGAATTCGTTCTTTTCACTTCGAACAAAAATCATCCGGCTTACGGCGTAAAAGAAGACAACCTTCATATTTTTTATCAAGAAAAATTGGACTTGAAAGAAGGCCTTGAATGGCTTTACAAAAAGTTCGGCTGCGAGCGTATTACGATTCAGTCTGGCGGAACGCTGAACGGCCTTTTTCTCCGCGAAAAGCTTTTTGACTTTGTGGACCTTGTCGTGGCGCCGGTTTTGGTTGGCGGAAAGGACACGGCCACTTTGATTGACGGAAAATCCTTGCTTTCCGAAGATGAGCTTTCTTCGCTCGGCGTGATGAAGCTTCTTGAATGCAAGGTTCTGAAGGATTCCTATTTGAGGCTTAGGTATGAAGTCGTAAAAGAAAATCCCGGGAAGAAAGTCAAAGACTATATAGCTTACTGCGGATTGGACTGCGAAACTTGCGAAGCCCGCATCGCAACGAAGAACAACGACGACACCCTTCGTGAAAGCGTCGCAAAAAAATGGTCTGAGTTTAACAAGGTTGAGATTACTCCGCAAATGATAAATTGCGAGGGCTGCCGAACCGGCGGAATAAAGACCGCTTATTGCGAATACCTTTGCTCGATACGCCAGTGCGCGAAAGTCAAGAAAATCGACACTTGCGGAAACTGCGAGCGAATGAATTCTTGCGACAAACTTAAAATGATAACCATGCACAATCCAAAGGCGATTGACAACTTGAGGTGAAAAATGAAAAACAATATTTCTTTATACGCGCTCTTAAGGCTTTCAGTTTTTTTCATTTACGGCTGTCCCAATAAACGAAACCGCGATGTAAAACGGAAGGCAAAATAAAGCGCGAACTTATCGGCCATGAAAAATATTGCCGCGCTGACGCAAGGGCTTCCCCTTGCGTTTTTTTTTACTCCTCAGCCTTCTTCATTATGAAAATCGGATAAAGCGCGATCGCGGCAAAGGCAAAGATAAAGTTTGCGAGAAAGTTTCCCCAGTGGCCTCCAAAGGCTTGGATTACCGTCGCTTCCGCAAAATACTTTTTCCAGGAAAGCAGAATGCAAGTTCCTATCGCAGTGAGGAGCGGCAGGTTTTTGCTTTTAAAAGGAATTTCGTAATGAACAAAACGACGGTCAACATAAAAGGCTGCGATCATTCCCGTGAAAGCGCCGCAAGCTTTAAAGCAGTCGTTCATCATTTTTTGCGGATCGACCAAAAGCTTTCCTTCAACATAGTCCATCGGATAAGGCTTTACTTGAATGTAGACAAGAGTTCCGATTACAAGAAGAAGCCCCAAAACGCTGAGGATTGCCGAAGACTTTTCGCTCTTATCGGCCGCCTCTTGAATTTTTCCCGCGATGAAAATTATAAGGCTTGCTTCCAATAGGCCTACCAAAACGTCTTGCGGCGTGTGCACTCCCAAAAAGACTCTTGAAAAACCTGTAAGAATTATTCCGACGATGCAAAGGATTGAAAGCCAGCGCCTTTTGTTCCATTGATTTTGAACGACAGAACCATAAATTGCAGTTCCTCTTGAAGTGTGGCCGCTTGGAAACGAATAGCCTGTCGCGGCTTTCTTTGAGTCGCCCGCGGGATTGATGAGGTCTGAGCGAATCCAAGGCCTGTAAGCGCAAACGGTAAGCTTGATGATTCCGTTTATGAGGTCGGTTCCTGTGTAGGTCGCGATAAAGCGCTGGCCCCATTTTTTGTCGACGCACCAATAAACGATGAAGGGAATGAAAATCGCGACGTCAACCGCGACCTTAGAAACGCCGTTAAAAAATTCGTTGAAGATTCCTCCGGTCGCTTCCCTAATGCCTTGCAAGAAAAGCAAAAATGAAATGTCCATGACACTCTCCTAAATTATTTTGTAATACTATACTAAATAAAAAGGGGAGAGGTCAATT
>JAILDQ010000169.1 GCA_024689365.1 Treponema sp.
CCGGCATAAAGACAGGAGTCTGAACGCTTCCGTGCGGCAAAAAAAGCTCGCCGGTCCTTGCCCTTGAATCAACGCATTTTGTCTTTATTTTAAAAATCGAATTCATTTTTATCCTTAAGTGTGAGTGTATTTCAGCAATACAAAACTGATGCCTATAAATATCACGACTGGAGCCCAAGCGCCAACCAAGGGCGGGAGCATTCCAAACTTTGCCATAAGCATCGTTATCATTTGAGTAATGTAAAAAAGAACCGCCATTCCCAAAGAAAGCGTGAGGCTTATTACAAAAACATTCCTTTGGCTTTTTCCCGAGATTCCGATTGACAAAAATGCGACGATCAAAACAACAAAGGGAAAAGAAAATTTATTGTAGTACTGGCTTAGGCTTTCCGCAAAAGGCAAGCCGGCTTTTTGCAAGTGTCTGATGTAAGCCTTGCTTTCTTCAACAGTCGCGGACTCAACGGAAATCGTGTTGTTCCTAAAAGTTTCTGGCGGCTCAGTCAATTCCATTTCGTCAACTTTGTTTACAGAGCCGCTTTTTAACATTCCGTCTTCATAAGTGTATTGAACGCCGCCTTCGGCAACCCAATGGCCGTCTTCCTCATTCCAATACGCCATGGGAGAATATATGATTGTGTTCAATTCGCGCTTCTCGTTGCGGTCAACCACAAAAAGCTGGTGGATGCGGCGGCTTTCATCGTCGTAATATTCGGCCTTGTAAACTTTTTTTCCGTCCTCGCTAATAATCACAATATTGTCGTTGCTTTGAATCTTTTGCTGGCGCAAGGCCTTAGTCTTTAATTCATCATACTTGAGGCTTGTCTTTACCACAACCTTATCCTGAAAGACAAAAAGGGCCACTGACATAAAGGCCGCAAAAACAATCAAGGGCATTGACCACCTTATCAAAGAAATGCCGGAAGCGAATAGGGCCGTCAATTCGTTCTTTGAATATAAAGAACTCAGCATGAAACAAGACGCGAACAAAACGCTCAACGGAACCGCCCAAGTGAAAGTCTTGGGCAAAAAATTCAGCATAATCGTTCCAACCACCGCGGGCGGAACAAAATTAAAGATGTACTTCCAAATGTTCATCATCAAGTCAACCAACTCCAAAATAAAGGCGAAGGTTATCATTGAACCGATGAAAAGAGGAAGAAAAAGCCTGTAAATATAAAAAACCAGTTTCATTTTTTTCTTGCAAAAAAATAGAAGACAAAAGCCGCCACGCCAACAACAGCGTTTGGAAGCCACATCAAGATGAAGCCGTTGAATCCGTTTCTATAGCCCAACTGAATTCCAACAGTCATCATCGCCCAATACAAAAACGAAATGAAGATTCCTACAACCAAGCCAATCGTTTGGCCGTTGACCTTTCCAAAAAGCAAAGCCAGGGGCATTGCCAAAAAAGCGAAAAAGAAAGAGCCGAATGGAAGCGAAAACTTTTTGTTGTATTCCAAAACATTCATATTCAATTCTCTTGGAACCGTTGCGGGATCCTTTTTCATTTGCCTTATCTTTACGCCCAAATCGTGGCTGGTCAATTCCGAAGGGGAAATTCGTCGCTCAAAATTAAAGACCGTGCTTTCAAAAAGATGCAAGGACATAACCTTTGACTTCAACAAGTCAAAATTGTTCATTTTTTCTTTGTCCAAAACTATAACAGTCGCGTCGTTCATCTCAAAGCGCATGCTCACGCCCTTGTATTCGCCGGAATCAACATGGGTCGGACCGGCAACTATCACGCGCTGATTTCCTGAATCGTCAAGGTCAAACAATATCAAGTCGCTTACATCCTTTTCCTTGACATCGCCAAAAACAACGGTCGTATTGTTCATTCGCTTAACGCTTCGAGCTTCTATTTCCATCGTTGGATTTTGCGAAATGCTTTTTCTGAGTTGGTCGCGGGTTTTAGAAGTGCCCAAAGGCAAAAGATAGTCGTTCACAAAAAAAGAGAAGATGGAAATCAAAACGCCCATAATCAAAATCGGACGCAGCAAAAGCCTTCCCAAA
>JAILDQ010000249.1 GCA_024689365.1 Treponema sp.
ATTTTTGTGGCGAGTTTTTGCATGCGCTCGTCGTTTGCGGCGATGTTGTCGGCGATGGACTTTAATTCTTCGCTTATGTCTTTTGGCATTTGATAATCTTTTTTGTAGTGAAGCTGGTGTTCAAGGCTGGCCCAAAAGTCCATGGCGATTGTTCGGATTTGAATTTCTACAGGAATCTCGCGCTTTTCGTCGCTAAAGTAAACTGCAACTTTTACAATTACGTGCAGGGAACGGTAGCCGGATTTTTTTGGATCCTTGATGTAATCCTTTAGTTGGACCAATGTGATGTCTTCTTGCGACAAAAGCATGCTGGTAACGTTGTAAACGTCGCTGATGAAGGGGCAGTTGACCCTGATTCCCGCGATGTCGTAAAGGCGGTTCACCATATTGTCGATTGTTACGTCGAGGCCTTTTCGTTGCAATTTTTCGGCGATGCTTAAGGGTTCTTTTATTCTGCTTTGTATTGTGGCGATAGGGTTCCTTTTGTGCTTGCTTTGAAATTCGTCTTCAAGAATTTCAAGCTTTGTCGTGATTTGCTTGATTCCGCTTTCATATAGCATCAAAAGCTGCTGAAAACGCATCGCGCTGTCCAGCATCGCGCTTGGATCAACCAAGACGCTTCCTTTTTCTTTTGCCGCTTTTCGCAGCATCATTTCATTGTCCATGCCTTTAAATTTAATAAATAAAATGCAAAAGGTCAAATCTTGGCTGAATTATAATTTATTTACATTTTTATAAAAATAAGGCATAATGCGGGAATGGAAAAGATTGATTTGCGCGACGCGGCGTGTTTTGGCGTTGCGGGAAATTTTACGGGACATTTGGAGCAGGCGGGCGAGGCCCAGAATTTTAAGGAATTGAAGATTGCGGACGCTTCGGCTCCAAAGGCGCTTTTTCCGACATACATTCCCGGGACAAAAAACGAAAGCCCGGCCAAAGCCGCTCCCGCTTTTTTGAACGTCTTTCCCTTTGATTCAGAAAAAATTGTATTTCCTAAAAACGAAGAAAAAGTGCAGATTGAGCCAGAAATGGCCATTGTATTTGACGCGAAATGGGAAAATAAAAAAATTGTCGGCCTTGAGCCCCTGTTCTTTGGCGCGAGCAACGACGTTTCCATCAGAAAAGAGGGCGCCCTGAAAATCAGCGTTAAAAAAAATTGGGGGCCTTCAAGCAAGGGCTTTTCAAGCCAGGCGATAAAAGTTCTTCCAGGAATATTCGACCGATACAGAATCGCGTCTTATTTGAGCCGCGACGGAAAGCTTTATGAATACGGCGAAAACAGCCCCGTTAACGGCTATTCGTATTTTGGAAAAAAACTGAAGGATTGGCTTTTGGAAAAATTCAACGGCCAGGAAGACTTGGGGCCGGCGGAAGACATCCATTCCTATTTGGAAGCGGCGAATTTTCCCAAGAAAATATTTGTGAGCGTCGGCGCGACCCGTTACAGCGCTTTTGGGCGGGAAAACTTTTTGCGCTCGGGCGACGATTCGATTGTGGCGCTTTATCCTGATTCATATTCAAAAGAGGAAATCGAAGAAATTATTTTGTCCGGAAAAGGCGCGGAAGGGCTTTCTCTCTTGCGCCAACGGGTGGTTCTCTAAGCGGTAGACGGGAGTCGGACCCGCGTGTCGGGCTTGGGAAGCGCGCATACTACCGTTGTATTACTACCGCAAGATAAGTATTGACCCATGGCAGAATCGAACTGCCGACAACCTGCTTAGAAGGCAGGTGCTCTATCCAGCTGAGCTAAAGGGCCTAAAAAACAAAAACATTATAACGAGAATTAAAAATTATTTCAAGCGCGAAAAGCGATTTTTGCCGCCAAAAGTCTTGTTTCAAAATAAATCCGTAATTTTTTGTTATATTTAAAAGTTAAGCGCAAAATTTGAAAAAAAATTTGTATCTCTCCTTGTAGGAGGAACAAATTGAAAAAAAACTTTTCAAAGTTTGCGGCGCTTTTGGCCCTTCTTTTTTATTCGTCTAACATTTTATGGGCGTCGGATTACGCCCGGCTTTTTGGCGCGGGGCAAAGGACCTTGAATCAGTATTTGGAAAGGGCTTTGACCCAAACTGAGCAAAGCCGTTTTGAGATGATTGTTCAAGAAGGCCTTGACGCGGCGCTTTTTGAATGGGAACAAAAGGCCCTTGACCTAAAGCTTTTTGGAGCGGAAGAGTGGGAGAGGCAAAGGCTCTTGTTTGAAGAAAGGTTGAACGCAAATGCGGCCGAGTCCTTTGAAGAATGGAAAGAAAAAAAACTTTACTTGGATGAGGAATCGATAAAAAAATCTCTTCTTTGCGCGGAATTGCAAAAGGCGGCAGAGGGTTTTTATTTCTTGGACGAGGAAGGGAAAAAAAGCAGGCAAGTTTCTAAAGAAAAAATTACGGAAGCCCAAGCGCAATGGGACGCTCTTGCGGAAAAAATCGTCTTAAAGCATTTGAATGAAAATTCTTCTGGCGAGGAAATTGAAGAAATCGCTTTCCTTGAGGAAAAAATCTCCAACGCCTTGATGAATGAGCTTTTGTATGACCACGATTCCCTGAAAAAAATCAGCGACAGCCAAGCCGCTTTTTTTGTCGCCGACAAACTTGCTTCTCAAATTGAAAGCGAATGCGAAGGCGCGATTGCCCGCCTTTTTAATTCCTTGGAAACGCAAGCGGAAGATGTTTTTGCGGATGAC
>JAILDQ010000271.1 GCA_024689365.1 Treponema sp.
AGAAGGTTTACGACTCCTTGTTGGAAACGGATCCGGACAATTGCGTGGTTTACTTGAACGCCGGCCAGTTTTACTACAACGTTTCGGAAGTTTTGTCCGGAGCCAAGCCCAAAGCCAAGCGCATTTACGAAGCGGCGATTAGAACCGCGTCCAACAGTTACGAAAAATATTTTTCCAATATTTTCATCGCGCAAATGCAGCTTGAGGAAGGGGATATGGACGCTTACAACAAAAGCATCGCCGCCGCCGAAACCGCCATTCCGGGAACCCCTTACATGAATTTTGTCAAAGCGGTCAACGCGAAAGGCTGCACCCTTTACGAATACGCGCTTCATCCGCTGAAAATAAAGCGCAAAGTTTTTGGCAAATAATAAAATGATTGTAAAAAAAATAATCTTTGACTTGGACAACACTCTTTATTCGCCGACCAGCGCTATGGACGCAGGCATCACAAATAGAATGATGGACGCCGTTGCGGAATTTTTAGGCGTAAGCCTTGAAGGGGCGGCTAGAATTAGAAAGGAAAAAGTTGTCCGCTTTAGCACAACTCTTGAATGGCTTAGAAGCGAAGGCCTTACAGACGTTGAAGGTTATTTTGCGAAAGTTCATCCGCAAAACGAAGCGGACGAGCTTCCCTTTGACGAAAAAATCCGTTCCTTCCTGCAATCTTTGGAACAAGAAAAAATGGTTTTTACAAACGCGCCGCGAGAGCATGCCGAGCGGGTTTTGTCAAAGCTTAAAATCTCTGACTTGTTCAGCCATGTGATTGACATTCGGGATTGCGGCTTGCGCGGAAAGCCTTACGCTTCAAGCTACAGAATGGCCTTGCAAAAATGCGGCGGAACAATTGACGACACGATTTTTTTGGACGACCAATACAAGTACACTGACGGCTTTGTTTCTTTGGGAGGAACAGCGCTTTTGGTTGGAAACAAAAACGGAAGCCATTTGAGCCCGGACAGCGAGGCCTTTAACAAAGAGCCTCCGCCGCATCCAGGCAGAACAATCAAAATAGCTTCCGTTTACGATTTGCCTAAAATTCTTCCGAGCCTTTAAGGCTTTCCAAAATATTTTAGAAGGCGCTTTAAGCCGCGACGTAGGCCTCAAGCTTTTTGAGCTTTGCCGGAATTCTCGCGCGCTCGATTGCGTTCTTTTCGATTTGGCGAATGCGCTCTTTTGTAAGACTGCAAGCGTCGCCCACTTCTTTAAGCGACATTGGCTCGGCTCCGTTCAAGCCGAATCTCATTTTGAGAACTTTTGCTTCTTTTGGCTTGAGGCTTTCGAGCACTCCGTTCACTTCGCGCTTCATCGCGCTCTTGAGAGAGCTTTCTTCCGGGCTTTCGTAGCGGGTGTCTTCGATGAAGTCTCCGAAAACTGAATCGTCGCTGGAATTTCCCTGAACGCTCGCGTCAAGCGAAACCATTTCTCGGCTGATGTTCAAGAGGTCGCGAACCACGTCTTTGTCCATGTTCAAGGATTCCGCAACTTCGCGGATTTCCTGCTCCTCGCTTTTGCGTGAAGATGAAACGGCTTTTTTGGCGCTCTTGATTTTCACCAATTCGTTCACCCTGTTGAGAGGCAAGCGGATAGCGTCCTTCTTTTCGTAGATTGCCTTGAGAATGCTTTGGCGAATCCACCAAACGGCGTATGAGATGAAGTGGTAGCCTTTTTCAACGTCAAACTTGTCGATGGCTGTCAAAAGGCCTACGTTTCCTTCGCTGATTAGGTCTGTCAAATCCATTCCGCTGTGGCGGTATTTTTTTGCGATGTTGACGACAAAGCGCAAGTTGGCGTTGGCGATTTTGTCGCGCGCGGCCTTGTCGCCGGCTTTTGCCTTGAGGGCCAATTCATTTTCCTCTTCTCTTGTCAAAAGAGGAATTTTGTTGATTTCTTGAAGATACATTGAAAGAATGTTGTCTGTCGCCATTTTTAGCCCCTCGCAAATTAATTTAATAAAAATGAGCAAGAAACGCGCCAACTTTTAAAAATCCTTAATAAAAGAGGAATTTTTCAAAAAAAGGGCTAAAATTCGGCTTTTTTGTTGAATTTTCTTGACGATTTGGAAGAATTTTATTAACTTTTAAGTATAAATTCGGTAACTTATGCGTCATTTTGACGCGCTGTCTCTTTTTTCTTTCAAAACTGGGTCATTTTGACCCAATTTTTCGCGCTTTTTTAGCCGTAACGCCTGGCCTTTACTTTTCTTCTATATATTCTTGGCTTGTCATTAATTTTACGTGCAGGGGCGAAAGTCCGCTCAAGGTCAATTCCGTCGCGGCCGCCTTTTCCTTGTCCAAGCCGCTTGTGGCGTCAGTAAGGTAGACTGTGTAAACGCCCGCGTCAATCAATTCAAAAACCGTGGCCAAAACGCAGCAATCGTTCACCACGCCTGAGACCACAACTCTTTTTGCTTTTAGGCAAGCTTTTCTAACTTGCGGAATCGAAAGCGAGGAATACTTTGACTTTTCGTAAACCTTAAAGCGGTCCGTTAGCGCGGCGATTTGGGGCAAGAGTTCGTTGGCGTTTTTGTCTTCGTTTATTTTTTTGTATTGCTCGTTGTAGTTTTTCCAAACGCCGCGCGCTTTTTTGTCGGCGATGAATTTTGTTATTATGGCGGAATCGGCGGCGTCGCTTTGGACTACGCGCAAAATGTTTTGGGCCGCGTTCTCTGTGTCCATGCATTCCCATTCTCCGCCTTTTGCGTAAACCTTTTGCATGTCGATAATCAACAATAAATCGCCTTTCATTTTATTCTCCTATGCGCATCAGCTGCGAACTTTGATAGGCTGGAATGAATTTCTTCACGCCGCCGTTTTGGAATTGAACTTCAATTACGTATTCGCCTTCATGCATGTATCCTTTTACAACTTGTCCGTAACCGTAATCGTCGTGGTAAATCGTTTGGCCAAGCCCGTATTTTTTTGCAAGCGGATGGTTGACCTTTGGCTCATTGTTTTGCGGAATGGAATATCCGTTTTCAAATTGCGGCGTGTCGTCGTAATATTCGTTTGAGTCGGAAAAATCGTAGCCGTCGTTTTTCATCGCCCTTTCGTATTTTGGCGGAACGTTTCCCAAAAGCCTGAATATTCCCGCGCCAGCTTCAGTCAAGAAAACGCTTGGCTCCATAAACTCGGTTCTTCCGTACAAGCGTCGCGTCGCGCAGCTGGTGATGTAAAGCTCGTCTTTTGCTCGCGTGATTCCAACGTAAAAGAGGCGCCTCTCTTCCTCAAGCTCCGCGCCCGATTTGTCTCCGCGGGGAAATATTCCTTGTTCCAAGCCTGTGATTATGACGCGAGAAAATTCCAAGCCCTTTGTGTTGTGCAAGGTTATGAGCGTCACGCGGTCAAGGCCTTCTTCTTCCTGGCTTGCAAGAGTTTTGTCCAATTCAATTGAATCCAAAAATTCCAAGAGGCCGTCCATGTTCAATGGATAAAGGCTTGCGTTGTTCGCCAATTCCTGCATGTTGGCCACTCTTTGAGTTCCGCTGATTTCGTCGTCCGCGGCGTGGTATTCTTCAAGGCCGCTTTTTTGAATTATTTCTTCGACAAAAGAAGAAAGTTTTTCCTGGCCTTTTGCGTCGGAAAGTTTTTGGCAAAGCGAGTCAAGCAAGTCAACGAACTTTTCGATTCCCTCTCGCGCTTTTTTTGAAAGGCTGGGAGCGGTTTCTTTCGCGGCTTGAATTAAATTCTTTCCTTGTGAATTTTCGTCTTGCGCTTTGGCCGCGTCGATTATTTTGTCTTGGCTTGTCGGGCCGATTCCTCGCGCGGGCTTGTTCACGATTCTGCGGAATGCGATTTCGTCCTTTTGGTTGGCGCACAAGGCAAGAAAAGCGAGCAAGTCTTTTATTTCTTCGCGCTCGTAAAACTTCAATGTTCCCACAACTTGATAAGGAATTTTTTTGTGGAGGAACTCGCTTTCAAAGGCAAGCGACTGCGCGTTGGTTCTGTACAAAATCGCCCAGTCAGAGTAGGGCACGCCTTTTTTGCATTGCTTTTTTATGAGCTCGGCGCAAAAGGCGGCTTCGTCGTCTTGGTTGGGCAAAAAAATCAAGTCGGGCTCTTTTCCGTCTCCGCGTTCGGCGACCAAGGTTTTTCCAAGGCGGCCTTGGTTGTTGCTTACCACAGAGTCAGCGGCTTTTAGAATCGAGCTTGTGGAACGGTAGTTTCGTTCAAGGCGAATCAATTCCGTTCCTGGAAATTCTTTTTGGAAATTTAAAATGTTCTGCACTTCCGCGCCGCGGAATTTATAAATCGACTGGTCGTCGTCACCGACAACGCAAACGTAAGTTCCGCTTTCTTGGTCAACGCCGCTCAAAGCCTTTAAGAATTGAAACTGCGCCACGTTTGAGTCCTGGTACTCGTCGACCATTATTACTCGGTAACGGTAATGCATTTGCCGCGCGACGTTTTGATTTTCCGCCATAACTTGAACTGGAAGCATTATCAAGTCGCCAAAGTCAACGTTTCCTGTGGAGCGGAGCCTTTTTTGGTAAGCCTCGTAGACTTCCGGAAAATAGGAGTCGCTTGAAATTTCTCCAAGCCGCAAACTGTCGGGCGGAAGGCAATAATCCTTGGCGAGCGAAATGCTGTGGGCGTAGGAAGCCGCCTCGGATTTTTTTAGGCCTGGAGTTGATTTTTGAATCAGCGTCACCATGTCGTCGTCGTCGTAAACCGTAAAGTTTTTGTCAACGCCAGCCTCTTCCGCGTAGCGGCGCAAAAAATACGCTCCAAAGGAATGGAAGGTTCGTATTTGGCTTTGTTCCGATTTTGGCTCCATCGCGGCGGC
>JAILDQ010000279.1 GCA_024689365.1 Treponema sp.
GACGCACGGGAACATATTTCTTGACGCGGGAAAATACAAGGTTTACGCCATAACTAGCTTTCTTGGCGTGATTCCAATTGTTCACACCACGGGCTTTGCGGAAATTGAAATTCACGAAGGGCAGACAAAGTTCCTTTACGCCAGCGGCTTGTTTTTAAGCGAGTGAGGTTTTCGATTTGATTGATTGCTGTTTACAATAAGTTTTTTTGCGCGGCGCGCAAATCTTCGATTTGTTTGTCAAAATTCAAAAGGCGCTTTTCCAAGGCCATGTATTTGGCTTCAAATTCTTTTTGCTCGCTTTGAGGCATAAAGGGAATTTCCAAAGTTTCCAAAGCTCCTTTTGAAAGGGTTTTCATTCTGCCGCCAGTTGCGATTTTTTCAAGGCTTTCCTGTCCCGCCTGCGATTCCAAAAAACTTTTTAAATAGCAAGGGTTCAAGCGCGAGCCGGGCTTGATTCTGACAATAAAGAGGCTTTCGGCGGGAAAAATTTTCTCTCCGCTTGGAACAAGCGCTATTTTTATCGGGATTAGTTTTGCAAGGACAATGTCTTTTGGCTCAAGCGGGTCAAACTTGCAGCCTTCCGCCACGCCGACGATGGACCTCATTGTGTTTTGAACGCGGCCGTCGCCTATGTCTGATATTCTCAAGTAGCGGCCTATGATTTTTTTTGCCGCGTTTTTCCCTTCCGCAAAAATGACCTTTGAGGCGCTTGGAGCGCTTTTTGCAATCAAGGCCTCTTCGCCAAGCATGAACGCCTTTTTGCTTGCCTTTTGGTCTTTGTAAAAGGCCGCGTTCAATTCGCAGTTGTTTTCTTGTACAAGTTCGTAGGGAACAAATATCTCGCGCTTGTCTTTGTTGCGTTCATCGATGAATTTTATTCCCAAAAGGTCCGCGCGTTTTTCAAAGACCAAAAGGCTTGCGCTTACGTCTTTTGGCGTTATGGACTTTAACGGCAAGTGGATTACTTGCGACAAATTTTTTTGCTCAATGAATTTTCTATGCAAGGCCTTGTAATTGCGGCTGAACAAAGCGTTCGACACAAGGACAACCGCGCGGCCGCCTTCTTCCAGGCAGTCCAAGGCGCGCTGAATGTAAAATTCCGTCTTGTCGTTTTTAGAGCGCTCCATATTGAGGTAATCCCAATCAGAGCGGGGCGAGCCTTCTACCGGCGCTTGGTAGATTGGCGGAAACGCGTATATTTTTGAAAAGCGTCGTTCGATTTTTTCTTTTGGATTTTTTAAGTCGGCGTTTATAAAAAACGTGTTTTTTGAAAAGTCGTAGTCGTCGTTCAGCAAATTGTAAGAAAGCCATTCATATTTATCTGCGTAAAAGGACACGGAGCGAATGTGTTTCGACAGGCGTTCGGCCGCAATGGAAAACTCGCGCGGATCTCCGTAAAAATTCGCGATTGTTTCGTCGGCCTTGGCTTTTAACAGCTCCAAAACTTTTTTGTGCAAATCCGGGGCTGTTTTGGTGTATTTTGGCGAGACGCAAGCAGATTCAAATAAATTTGTGTTCGGCATAAAAAAATCATAGCCGTCATCGCTGTCATCGTCGCTAAAAAATTCAGCATAGCCCGCGCCCAAAAAAAACTTTTTAAAGTCGTCGTAAGAAATTTTTGGACAAATTTTTAGAACAATTTCTTTGACTTCTGGCGAAAGTGCCCTTTTGTCCAGCAAGGCGCGGACAGAAGAGCGGTCGCCGTCTTTTCCCAAATAGTTAAGGTAAAGCCTGACGAGCATATTCACATCTTGGGATTTCAAAAAACTGTCGTTGTCCAAATCATTCGTCATAATCGCAATACACTGCCTTTTCTGTTTTTAGCTTGACCACATTGTCCAAGCTGACCTTGTAGAATCTGCACAGCGGAACCAAATGCTCCAATTTTATTTGTCCGCCGATTTCCCAATTATACACGGATTGGCCCGTAATTCCAAGATGTCTTGCGACTGCGGGAACCGCGATTTTCTGCTTTTTTCTAATTTCCCGCAAAGCTTCTCCAGTCTTCACCAAATCCAGCGTTTCACGCTCAAAAACATGCTCAAATTCCTTCATAAAAGCCGCCTCCTTAGGTCGTTTAGTTGTTTTGATATAGGGAGAACTCTCCCCCATAACGCTTAAAATATAGCGCTGCTTTCTAATTTTGTCAATAGGGAGATTTCTCCTTTTTCAAGCAATGCTTTAATGACAGATCTTCGTTCCCGCGTTATCCTACGCGCAGAATGGAGGTTGCTTATGAAAGTTTTGGAAGAAAAGAAAACTAATTGCCGCGAGCCTGTGGCGGCGCCGGCGCTTCGCTTTGACGACAGAAGGCTTTCGTCTTACGTTTACGACCAATGCTTTGACGGCGTGATTTTTAACAGCGGATTATTTGGTCGAGAGCTTTTGGAACACGTTTATTCGTTCGATGACTTTGATTTTATGATGAAA
>JAILDQ010000292.1 GCA_024689365.1 Treponema sp.
GTGGCGCTCATCATAAGCAAGTGGGGAGAGACAAAAAAATTTTTGTTCTTTTGGTCAACAAGGGCGCGGCCTTTTTCAACAACCGCCTGGCGCTGCATAACGCCAAAACGGTGCTGCTCGTCAATCACCGCAAGCTGCAAGTCTTTGTAACAAGTGGTCTTGCTGAACAAAGCGTGGGTGCCAACCAAAATGTTAATCTCGCCGTTTTTTAGGGCTGTCAAAAGCGGAGCGCGTTGGGCTGCGGAAACGTTTCCGCTCAAAAAAGCGACGCGAACTCCAACCGCTTCCAAAAGACGAGCGCTGGTGTCGGCGTGTTGCTTCGCCAAAATTTCAGTCGGAGCCATAATCGCGCATTGGCCGCCCCAGTCCACAACCCTGAGACAAGCGAAAAGCGCGACCAAAGTTTTTCCAGAACCGACATCGCCTTGCAAAAGACGCTGCATTGTCCAAGGCGCTTTTTTTGGCTCATTGTCCTTTGCCTTTAAAAGCTTCGCTCTCTCGTCGTAGCCCTTGTCGATGTCGCAATTGATTTGAGCGATCGCGGCCATTTGGTCTTTTGTAAGCGCAAAGGGAAGGCGTTCCAAAAGCGCGGCTTGTCTTGGAGAAAAATCTTTTTTTTCAAGAGAGTCATCGCTTTGCTCCTGCAAGTCTAAAAGTTCCGCGGCGGGAAGAGAGCCCTTGTGCTCGATCGCCCTCTGCAGGACGGCCTTTTGCATGTCGAAAAGCTCTTGGTAAATCAAAGTCCGCCGCGCGTCTTCAAGGCTCTTGAAATCTTTTGGCAGATGAATGATTTTTATCGCGTCCTTCATTTGCATTAGATTTCGTTTTTGAATTATATCTTGGCTCAAATCGTTGTCGATGGCGGCTCCGCATTGACCGATGGCGGCCGCAACAACTTTGGCGATTTTCTTTTGCGTCAAGCCGCTTGTCAATTTGTAAACGGGAAGAATTCCGCTTCCGGGAATCGAGGCGGTCTCGTAATCTTCAAGAGCGCCTTCCTCAGAAATCAATTCCGCTTCAAAAGAAGATGACTGCAAGGCGTTGTACTTTATGAAAAAACTTCCGGTTACAGCGATGACCGCCCCTACAGGAAAAGACTTTTCCAAAAAGGGGCGGTTAAAGCAAATGAGCTCGGCACGGGCGCTTTGGTCTTGAATCAAAATTTTCAAGGTTTTCATTCGGCCATAGCCAAACCATTCGTGGCCGTTCACTTTAGCTATTGTGTGAACTTCCTTGGCTGTTTCAAACTGATTTAAAGAAATTCTTTTTGTCCTGTCTTTATAGGAGCGCGGATAATAAGAAAGCAAGTCGCTGATTGTCCAAATGTTCAAGTTGGCGAATTGCTTTTGCATCGCGGGTCCCACTCCGGGCAAAGAGGAAACTGGCGTTTGAATTTCTGAAAGCCTCATATTTCTATAGCTGCAAATTTTAGAAAGGAATCAGAGCGCACATTCTGACCAAGCCAGAAATTATGAAATGGCCGCCAAAACGCAAAAGGACTACAAGAACAATCGACAAAACCAAGGCGCTCTTATAAGCGACCGGCCTTCCGTTTGAAAAGAATTTTGTGATTGCATAAACAAAAGGATTAAGGCTCGCGTCGATTTGCGCCCACAAGGAAGACGACCTGTCAGCGCCGCTCAAAAAAACTATAAGGCGAACGACTAAAATAATTATTAAAAAAAGCAAAATCGAAGCGACGATTGACCAAGCGATTTGAATGACCAAGGCCAATATCGCCCCAAACGTGATTCTCGCGCCCGCGCTCAAATTCTGCAGAACAAAAGAGGCCATCGACAAAACGGAAAGCGCCAAAAGCGGCGAAAAGTCAAGGGCTCCAAACCTAAGCCAAGAAACTCTAAAAAAGTTCAAGTACGGGTCGCAGACGGCTGTCAAAAAACGTCCGACCGGCGAATAAATCGCTCCGGGTATCCAAGTCAAAATGATTCGCGCGACGCACATCAAAGAATAAACAGAAATGGCTCCGGCAAAAATTCTAAAAGCGTAAATCATAAATACCTCACGATGTCCATACTTCGCGAACGCCGTTCAAATCGTCCAAGCCGCTTAAAAATTCCTTGTCGCAAGGAACCCTGGCCTGGCTGTTCGCCTTTACAATATACGGACCTTGATTTGTCTCTATGTGAAAAAACACAGAACATTGTCCTTGTTTTGAAAACAAATAATCCCGCAATTCCTGAATCTTGCTTTCGTTGTAAAAACCGTCTTCAAGCTGAATGTGGATTTGTTGAATCGACCGCTCTTGCAAGTCGTTGATGTTCAAAAGTTCGTCAACCAAGAAAGAAGGAGTTTCTCGGCTTGCGTCAAGGCTTCCTTTCAAGGCAACGACTTTTCCGTCGGCGATTTGCGAACGAAGAACGCCCCAAGTTTTTGGGAAAATCGTAATGTCCAAAAATCCGGTCAAGTCTTGCAATTTTCCAAAGCACATGTCCTCGCCCTTTTTTGTTCGGTAAGGCTTGAGCTCGTTTACCATTCCGACAACCACGTAGGACTTTCCTGAATTGCGCCGCTTCCAGCGCTCGTTTTCAGGAACGCTTTGCAACATGGCTTTCGCCATATTCGCCTCCCGCTCCAAAGTTTGGCTCGTAAGGCTCGCGCAGTTTTCGATAATCTTTCGATATTCGTCCAAGGGATGCCCCGAAACGTAAATGCCGATGCATTCTTTTTCTTGATTCAGTTTTTCCATTTTTGGAAGGTCTTCAACTTCCTCAAATACAAAGTCGCTGAACTCTTTTTCGCCAACCGCTTCAAAGAGGGAATTCTGGCCTTCTTCCTTGCTCTTTCTCATTTGGTCAACGTAGCTAACGGCGCGCTCCATGTTTTGCATGAGAGTCGGCCTGTTTTGTCCAAGCGCGTCAAAGGCTCCTGTCTTTATCAAAACTTCCAAGGCGCGCTTGTTGACGGTCTTCAAGTCCACGCGCTCAAGGAAATCCATAAAGTCCTTGTAAGGCCCGTTTTTGTTTCGCTCTTCGACAACGCATTGGGCGGCGGCTTCGCCCATTCCCTTGATGCCTTTAAGTCCAAAAACAATGTGGCCGTCAACAACGTCAAAGACAATGTCGGACCTATTTACATCGGGCGCGTCAACGGGAATTCCCATTCGCCTTGCCTCTTGAATGTAAACCGGCAAGGTGTCGGTGGAAGTGATTTCGTTCGTTAGGTTCGCCGCCATAAACTCGGCGGGCTTGTGGCACTTGAGCCACGCGGTTCGGTAGGCCAAAACGGAATAAGCCGCCGCGTGCGACTTGTTAAAGCCGTAGCCCGCGAATGGAATCATAATCTCAAAGATTTCGTCGGCGTGCTCTTTGGTATAACCGTTTTTCATCGCGCCTTCTTCGAACTCTTTTTTCTTTCCCATCAAGACTTCCATCTTTTTCTTACCCATGGCGCGACGGAGCATATCGGCTCCTCCAAGGCTAAAGCCCGCGATGATTTGCGCGACTTTCATAACCTGCTCTTGGTAAACCATTACGCCGTAAGTCTCTTTTAGCAAGCCTTCAAGCGCCGGGTCTGGATAGTGGACAGTCTCGGGCTTCCACTTTCCTTCGATGTATTGGGGAATGCAGTCCATTGGGCCCGGACGGTAAAGCGCGTTGAGGGCGACAAGATCCTCCAATTTTTCAGGCTGAAACTGCTTTAGGATTTTCTGCATTCCAGGAGATTCAAACTGGAAGATGGCGACGCTGTCTCCGTTAGAAAGCATCTTGAATGTTTCGGCGTCGCTTTCAGAAACGTCTTCAGTTTTAAATACCGGCTCGCCTTCCTTTCTATGGCGGTTGACGATTTCCTCAGCGTATCGAATCAAGGAAAGGGTCTTTAGTCCAAGGTAGTCAAACTTTACAAGGCCGCAAGGCTCGATGATGTCCATCGTGTATTGAACGCCGACTTCGCCGGTTTTTGGGTCTTTGAAAACAGGCGCCCAGTTTGGAAGGTCGGTCAAGCCAATTACCATTCCAGACGCGTGAAGGCCGGTGTTTCTCTTTACGCCTTCCAACTTAAGGGCAAGCTCAAAAAGCTTTGTGTATCGGGGGTCGTCCTTGTAAGGAATGAGGCCGCCGCCCTTTGGATGCTTTTCGGTCGGCTCGGAGAGCGCGTCCTTCAGCTTTATTTTTAGGTCGTCGTCGGGAATGCATTTTTTGAGCATGTTCACTTCGCTCAAGGGAATGTTCAAAACGCGGCCAACGTCTGCGATGCAGTTCTTGGGCTTTAAGGTTCCAAAGGTAACGATATGGCCAACGCATTCGTCGCCGTACAAATCGCGCGTGTGCTGGATGATTTCTTGCCTAAAGTCGAAGTCCATGTCAACGTCAAAGTCAGGCATCGAAACGCGCTCAGGATTTAAGAAGCGCTCAAAGATTAAACCGTAACGGAAGGGGTCAAGGTCGGTGATTTCCATGCAGTAGGCAACAAGGCTTCCCGCGCCGGAACCACGGCCAGGCCCGATTGGAATGTAATGCTTGGGGCAATTGTGAACCGTGTCGGTCAATGACTTTGCCCAATGGATGAATTCCCAAACAATCAAGAAGTAGCCGGAAAAGCCCATGCCAAAAATTGTGTTCATCTCGTAATCGGCGCGCTCGCGGATTTCCGGCGTGATTTCCTTGTAGCGCTTTTTAAGGCCTTCCTCTACCAAGTATTTTACGTAATCGTTTTGGTCGCTCTGGTAGTCGTCTCCGTGCGTGCGGAATTCCGAAGGGAGCTCAAAGCGCGGAAGACAGCCCTTAAGTTCCGGGGTTGAGTATTGCTTGATTGTAAGGTTGCACATGTTGGCAATCTTTATCGTGTTGTCGTAAGCTTCTGGAATCTCAGGAAAGAGCATGCGCATTTCTTGCTCAGTCTTAAAGTACCAGTTGTCCAAATCCATGTCGCCGCCCATTTTTTGGTGGGGCTCGTTCAAAAGATTTTTAAAGCCGATGCAGCGCAAGGCGTCTTGGGCCTCGGCGTCTTCCTTTTCCACATAGTGAATGTCGTTTGTAACGACCATCGGAATGTCCAAGTCGCGCGCCAACTTTATCAAGCGTTCGGCGACAATTTTTTGCTCGGGGATTCCGTGGTCCTGAAGCTCGATGTAATAATGGTCGGGGCCAAAAAGCTCCTTGTATTCCTTGGCGATTTTGTAGGCTTCTTCAATTCTTCCGTTAAGAAGGTATTGGGGAATCTCACCCTGAATGCAGGCGCTAAGGCAAATCAAGCCCTCGTGATGCTTCTTTAAAAGCTCAAAGTCAATGCGGGGCTTTCCGTAATAAAGGGCGTTCTCGTCGCAATAGGCGCGGCTTGAAAGCCAAGACATATTTTCGTAGCCGGTTTGGTTTTCGCACAAAAGAATAAGGTGAAAGTTGTGCGCCTTGTGGCCGTTTCCCTTTGCAAAAGGAACGTCGTTCTTTTC
>JAILDQ010000332.1 GCA_024689365.1 Treponema sp.
TTTTTATCGTAACACGCGGCCGGAGGTGTCGCCGTTTGAAAGGCGTTCCACTTCTTCGACGGTCACGCGGTTAAAGTCGCCTTCGATTGTTTGCTTTAGGGCGCTAGCGGCGGCGGCAAAGTCAATTGTTTTTTGCGGAGAGTATTTGTTCAGCATTGAATAAATGATTCCTGCGGCAAAGGCGTCGCCGCCTCCAACGCGCTCGACCAAGAGCAGGTCGTATTTTTTTGAGGAATAAAAGTTTTTTTTGTCGTAAAAGATTCCGGACCAGCCGTTTTGGCTTGCCGAATATGACTCGCGCTGGCTTATGGCGACGGCCTTAAAGTTAAAGCGCTTGCACAATTCCTTTGCGACTTCTTGATAGCCTTGAGAGTTCAGTTTTCCTTGATTGACATTTGAAGATGCGGCCTTGATTCCAAAGACATTGCATGCGTCCTCTTCGTTCAAAAGGCAAACGTCTACATATTTGCAAAGTTCCGTCATTGTTTTTTTTGCTTGCGCTTTTGACCACAATTTTTTTCTGTAGTTCAAATCGCAGAAAACAGTCAAGCCCATTTTCTTCGCGGCCTTTGCCGCTTCTAGGCAAATGGCGGCCGTAGACTTTGAAAGCGCGGGGGTCACTCCTGTAAAATGGAAGGCGGCGGCCCCTTTGAAAATTTTGGGCCAGTCAAAATCCTTCGCGCTCGCTTCAGAAATTGAAGAGCCCTTTCTGTCGTAAACGCAAAGGCTTGGCCTTTGGCTCGCTCCCTTTTCTAGATAGTAAACGCCAAGGCGCTCGCCTCCAAAAGCGACAGAAGAAACGTCCACGCCAAATTTTCTTAATTCAGAAAGCGCGGCTTGTCCAATCGGATTTTGAGGAAGCTTTGTGACATAAGTTGAATCCATTCCAAAATTAGCAAGCGAAACCGCCACGTTCGCCTCCGCCCCGCCAAAAGTAGCCTCAAGCTTTGGCTCCTGCAAAAGCCTAGAATAACCGAAAGGCGCCAAGCGCAACATAATTTCGCCAAAAGTCACGATTTTTTTCATAACGATATTATAGCGCGATTTTTACATCTTTTCTAGTGATTGAAGCCCCCCGGCGTATTGTTGACTAAGCCCCCCTTAAGCGTTAAAATAAAAATTCACTCGGACACTCCTGTTCGGGAAAAATTACCGGAGTTTTTAATGGCATCTTTTTTGCATACAATTATCATTTATCCGCTTTACCTTATAATAGAAATAATTTACAAGCTATTCCTTAAGCTAAGCGACAACCAGGGCATTTCTGTCATTGGCGTAAGCGTCGGAATCACCCTTTTGTGCCTTCCCCTTTACGCGGTTGCCGAACATTGGCAGCAGGTGGAGCGAGACGTTCAAGCAAAAATGAAGGGCGGCCTTGACCGAATAAAGAAAACTTTTTCCGGCGACGAGCGCTACATGATGACGCAAACTTTTTACAAGCAGCATCACTACAGCCCGATCATGGCCTTGCGCTCGTCATTCGGCCTATTGATACAAATTCCCTTTTTCATGGCGGCCTACCAATTTCTTTCGGGACTTGAATCCCTAAAGGGAGTTTCCTTTTTGTTCATAAGGGACATGGGAGTTCCGGACGCGACATTTCACATCGGTAGCTTTCCGGTGAACGTTCTTCCAATAGCGATGACGCTAATCAACATGATTGCGGGAGCGGTTTACACAAAGGGCCTTGTCTTGCGCGAAAAGATTCAAGTTCACGGAATGGCCTTGATTTTCCTTGCCATTTTGTACAACTCGCCCTCGGGCCTTGTTTTGTATTGGACGATGAACAACGTCTTCAGCTTGGTAAAAAACATTTTCTACAAGTTGAAAAATCCCCTCAAAGTTTTTTGGATTTGCTCTTGCGCGCTTTGTTCAGCGGCCTTTGTTTACATTCTCTTTTTTTACACGACAAAAAAAGTCTACAAACTGGCGTTTTTATTCTTTGTCCTTATGACATTCGCCGCGCCTCTTTTTGTAAAGTTGGCGAACAAGTTGTTGGACACAATTCTCGCGCCCTTGGTCGAAAACAAAAGGGAGCGCCATTCGCTATTTTTCATCGCGGCAATTTCGCTTTTTGTAATTTTTGGCCTTACAATACCTTCGTCGTTGATTTCGTCATCGGCGGCGGAATTCACAGGCCTTGGCGGCCACGGCTCTCCGTTTTTTTACATAGGAAACGCTTGTCTTCAAGCCGCGGCAATTTTTTTGTTTTGGTTTCCTTGCGTATACTTTTTGTTCAACAAAATGGCGCAGGCTCTATTGGCGCTGGCAGCTTCAATTCTGTCAATTTCGGCAGTGCTAAACGCCTACCCCTTCATGCTTAGATACGGAGACATTTCCGCGTCCTTGGTATTTTTGAACGTCACAAACTTTAGGTCGATGTCTCTTGCAGCCTTGATAAACATTTTGGCCTTGGCCGCGGCTGCGGCAATCGCCGTCCTTTCATTCAAAATAAAAAAAGCCAAGATTCTGCCAACGGCTTTGGCTATTTTGGCTCTTGCTCTTTTTGGAAGTTTCGCCGCGAATTCCGCAGTCATAAACGCAAACAGCAAAGACGCGATAGCCGCAATGGAACGGCAAAAGGGAAAAGTTGACTTAAAGGCCATTTTTCACCTTTCAAAAAACAAGCCAAATGTCATTCTCATAATGCTTGACAGAGCGGTCAGCGCTTTCATTGAGGAAAACTTAAAAGAAGACCCAAATCTAAAAGAGCAATTTTCAGGCTTTGTGTTTTACAAGAACGTCGCTTCATTCAACGGCCACACCCTTTTGGGAGCGCCGCCGCTTTTTGGAGGCTACGAGTACACGCCGCTTGAAATGCAAAAAAGAAAGGATGTGACGAGAGAACAAAAGGTAAACGAAAGCCAGCTTGTCCTTCCCAGAATCTTCAACGAAAGCCTCGGATATTCGGCCAGCGTCAACGACCCCTTCTGGGTGAATTCCAGCAACTACTGCGACCTTTCTTTTTTGAACGGCTACGACATTGACGGCCATCAAACAATTGGAAGCTACAGCCAGCAATGGTACAAGGCGAATCCAAACGCCGAAGGCCTTGACTCGACTGAAGAAATATTGAAAAGAAACCTTCTTTTTTTCAGCCTCTTCCGTTGCTCTCCAATTTGTCTTAGGGAAGCGGTTTACCTAAACGGAACATATTTCAACGCGAAGGACAACATCAAGTCTACAAAAAAAATCATAGACAATTATTCGGTTCTTGACTTTTTGCCGGAACTTTCAGACATACAAGAAACAAAGACAGGCTCTTACATAAGCGTCTTGAACGAATTGACGCACGAAGACTTTTACTTTGAGGC
>JAILDQ010000030.1 GCA_024689365.1 Treponema sp.
CAAACCGCCGCGTTTTCGTAAAGTTTTTTGCGGCCGCGCATCAAGCTGAAGTTTACTTTAACGGAAACCTTTTGGGCGTTCATTCAAGCGGCTACACGGCTTTTGCTTTTGAATTGACATCTTTTCTCGCGCCTGTTGGAAAGACAAACGTTTTGGCTGTGAAAGTCAATTCCCGCGAAGACCTTGACATTCCGCCCTTTGGCTTTGTTGTTGACTACATGACTTACGGCGGCCTTTATCGTGGCGCTTGCCTTGAAATCGCCAACGAAAATTTTATCAACGACGTTTTTGTCACGACAAAAGAAAAGCGCTTCTTCGCTCAAATTTCCTTGGACAAAAAAACGGACGCCACAATCAAGGCTTCTTTGACAAAAGAGGGCGAAAAGAAAATTCTTCTTCAAAAAGAATGCCAAATAAAAGATTCCGATTCGATAAGCTTTGACGGAGAGGAGGCTTCAGTTGAATTATGGTCGCCCGACCAGCCAAGCCTTTATCGTTTGAACTTGGAGCTTTATTACGGAAAAATTTTGATTGACCAAAAATCCGTTCGCTTTGGCTTCCGCGACATTCAAATGAAGGAAGAAGGCTTTTTCCTTAACGGAAAGAAATTCCTTTTGCGCGGAATCGACCGCCACCAATCATTTCCGTACGTCGGTTACGCGATGCCGGCCAGCCTTCAAAGATTTGACGCGGACATTCTTAAAAACGAGTTGGGCTTGAACGCGGTTCGCACAAGCCATTATCCGCAATCGCAAGACTTCATCGACCGCTGCGACGAGCTCGGACTTTTTGTCTTTACCGAAATTCCCGGTTGGCAGCACATCGGCTCTTCAAAAGAATGGCGTGAACAAGTTTTGGTCAACACAGAAGAAATGGTCATGCAATACAGAAACCATCCTTCAATATTTTTGTGGGGAGTCAGAATCAACGAATCTCCTGACGACGACGAGCTTTACGCAAGAACCAACGCGCTTTGCAGAAGGCTGGATCCAAGCCGTCCGACCGGCGGCGTTCGCTGCATAAAAAAATCACATCTGCTTGAAGACGTTTACACTTACAACGACTTTAGCCACGAAGGAAACAATCCTGGCTGCGCGAAAAAATCCGCGATTATGAGAAAGGCAAACAAGCCCTACTTGATTTCTGAATACGCAGGCCATATTTTCCCGACGAAAATTTTTGACGACGAGATTCACAGAACAGAGCACGCCCTTAGGCACGCCAACGTGATTGACGCTGTCGCCTCTTCAAAAGGAATCGCGGGCTCATTCGCTTGGTGCGCCTTTGACTACAACACCCACAAGGATTTTGGAAGCGGAGACTACATTTGCTACCACGGCGTTATGGACATGTTCAGAAATCCAAAAGTCGCCGCCGCGGTCTATAAGAGCCAGCAAGAAAAAATTCCTGTCTTGGAAATTTCTTCTTCGATGGATGTTGGAGAGCATCCAGCAAGCGCCCGCGGAAAAAACTGGATTTTCACAAACGCTGATTCTGTCAAGATGTACCTTAACGGAAAGTTCATTCAAGAATTTACAAAAGAAAATTCGCCCTACAAAAACATTCCGCACGGACCGATTTTGATTGACGACTACGTTGGAAATCGTTTGGTTGACGAAGCGGGCCTTTCCGTAAGCGCCGCAAAAGACGTGAAAAATATTTTAAATTACATCGCCTTGAACGGCCAAAACGCAGTCGGCTTTTCGCAAGGCCTTTCTTTCGTTCGCCTTTTGCTTAGAGGAATCAACCGCGCCAAAATCACCGACTGCTACACAAAGTTTGTCGGTAACTGGGGCCAGGAATCCGCCGTCTTTAGGTTTGAGGCTTTTAAAGGCGGGAAGTTGGTCAAAACAGTTTTTAAAGGTCCGGTGGAATCAATCGAGCTTTACGCGGAAGCCTCTTCAAATATTTTGCATGAGGAAGAATCTTACGACGCGGCTTCTGTCCGAATCAGCATGCGCGACAATTACGGAAACGTTTTGCCTTACTTTTTTGAGCCTGCCGTTTTTGAAACAAGCGGCGCGATTGAGCTTATCGGCCCAAGCCAGGTTTCCTTTATGGCGGGTTCATGCGCGGCCTACGTTCGCACGGTCGGAAAGAAAGGAAAGGGAAGTCTGACCGTTAACTGCCGCGGCCAAGAAAAAAGGATTGAATTTACTGTAAAGTAAAAGTCTTTTATTGAACATTTTTTCCTTGCGGTGTAAAATCCTTCTATAATAAACTTGGAGGTTTTTATGTCTGTTTTAAAGAGTGGAATCGAGGGAGCCGGAAAGCAAATCGGAGCCTTTAAGAAATTCATTTCCCGCGGAAACGTTGTTGACATGGCCGTCGGCGTCATCATTGGCGGCGCCTTTGGAAAAATCGTCACCAGCTTGGTGAACGACATCATCATGCCCTTGGTCGGCTTGGCTTTGGGAAAGCTTAACTTTGCCGATTTGAGCGTGACTATTGGCGAAAGCGTAATCAAGTACGGAAGCTTCATTCAGGCTGTGGTTGACTTTTTTATCGTTGCGATTTGTATTTTCTGCGTAATCAAAATGTTCGAAAGCTTTAAGAAAAAGGAAGCCGAAAAGCCCGCCGAAGAAGCCGCGCCCATCAAGTCTGACGAAGCCCTTCTTTTGGAAGAAATCCGCGATTTGCTAAAAAATAAAAACTAAAAAAAAGAATAAATTTTTTGCGTTTCTATTGACAGAAACGCAAAACTCTTGTATATTTCTACTTAGTAACGTTTCTATTAACAGAAACGTTAGGAGAACGGAATGGACAAGAGAAACGACACAATTTATGTATGCATGCCAAGCGAACGCTACACGCCTTTTTCGCTTGCCAAAAAAATCGGAGCCAAAGCGATTTTGGAGTCCGCGAGCTTTAACAAGGGCCGCGAGCGTTATTCAATCTTGATGGCTGAAGAAGCCTTTAAAATCGTTCAAGACGAGGAGGGCGTTGCCTTTTTGATTGACGGCCGCCGCCTTCCTTTTAATTCCGATGGCCTTGTCAGCAAAAATGCCGTTGGCCAGGCAAAAGAGGCGGACATACTTGACGCGCTCGTTTATCTTGCCGGCCAAAATGAATGCCCTGCAAAAGACATTCCTCTTCCGGCGAGCGGAATCGGTTACCTAAGCTACGAGTTTGTCCAGCGCTGCGACACCGTTCGCCTTGAAGGCCAGTTTGACGAACTGCGCATTCCTGAATGCTGTTTTGTCGCGGGCCACATTTACATTGTCTTTGACCACTTCACCGAAAAGCTTCACATCTTTGGCTTGAACTACGCCGAACGCCAAATCGACTTAAAGAAAAAAGTTGACGAGCTTGTAAAAAAACTCAACAACATGGATTTCTCTTACATGGAGCAAAGCGAAGAGCCTTCTCCTTGCAAGGTAATCACCAACATCGAGCAGAGCAAAAAAGAATATTGTGAAAAAGTCGTCGAGCTTAAAAAACATATCGTCGCCGGCGACATCATCCAAGCCGTTCCTTCCCGCCGCGTTCAGCTTGAATGCGACATGAGCGCCCTTGAACTTTACCGCCGCCTTAGGGCTATAAATCCTTCGCCTTATTTGATTTACATTGACTTTGGCGACTTCCAGCTTTCGGGCGCGTCTCCGGAAAGTTTGGTTCGCGTTGTTGGCGGAAAGGCTTCGATTCATCCGATTGCCGGAACAATTCGCCGCGGCAAAAACGAAGCCGAAGACGAAAAGCTTAAGATGCAGCTTTTGAACGATCCAAAAGAAAACGCCGAGCACTTGATGCTCGTGGATTTGGCAAGAAACGATTTGGGCCGCGTTTGCAAGGCCGGAAGCGTAAATGTCAATCAATATATGGAAACCGAAACTTTCAGCCACGTCATTCACTTGGTGAGCAATGTCGAAGGCCAGGTTGAAGAAGGCATTCCTCCAGTTCAAGTTTTGCGAGCGTCATTTCCTGCAGGCACTGTAAGCGGCGCTCCAAAAATCTCCGCCATGAAAATCATTTCCCGCTTGGAAAAAACCATGAGGCGCTTTTACGCGGGCGCGGTCGGTTACATCAGGCCAAACGGCGACTTGGATTTTTGCATCGCGATTCGTTGCGCTCTAAAGCAAGGAAAAGTTTGGACTCTTCAAGCCGGAAGCGGAATCGTTTACGACAGCGTTCCCGAGCGCGAGTTTGAGGAAACGAACGAAAAGCTTGGCGCCCTTATCGCCACTTTTGAGCGGGATGAATAATTTTTTGGAGGTTGAATTATGATTTTAGTAATAGACAATTACGATTCGTTTACATATAACGTTGTTCAAGCCTTGGAGGCTTACGGAAGCGAAGAAGTTCGCGTTTTGAGAAGCGGCGAATGTTCTATCGCGGACATCGAAAATTTAAAGCCCGACTATTTGGTCATCTCTCCAGGTCCTGGAAAACCGAGCGACGCTGGAATCAGCGAAGAAGCCATAAAACATTTTGCGGGAAAAATTCCAATCTTGGGAATCTGCCTTGGCCACCAAGCGATTGCCGAAGCCTTTGGCGCGAAAATCGTCGGCGCTAAATTCATCAAGCACGGAATCGTTGAAGAAATGGACTTGGACGGAAAGGGCCTTTTCCGCTCAATCGGAAAAAAAGGAAAGTTCACCCGCTACCATTCTTTGGTCGTTGACGAATCGACTTTGAGCGATGACTTTGAAATCACAGCGCGCGCCGCCGACGGAGACATTATGGGAATCCGCCACAAAAAGTACGACATCGAAGGCGTTCAGTTCCATCCCGAGTCAATCGCAAGCGGAGACGCGCAAAAGTTCTTCATGGCATTTTTGAACTACCGCCGCGAAAATCTTCCTGTCGCCGAATACCTAAACCAATTGATTTTCAAAAAAGACTTGACGGAAGCGCAAGCGGAATTCTTCATGGACATCATGACAGACGGAATGATGGACGAGCGCGTTATGGCGGCGATTCTTGTTGCCATGGCCGCAAAGGGAGTTTCCGAATCTGAAATTACAGGCTGCGCAAAGGCGCTTCTCAAAAAGAAAAAGGAATTTCCTTTAAAGCTTACAGGCCACGCGGAAATCGTAGGAACCGGCGGCGACTGCAAGGGAAGCTTTAACATTTCTTCTTTGTCGGCGATTGTGGCGGACGCTTGCGGCCAAAGCGTAATCAAGCACGGAAACCGAGCGGTCTCTTCAAAATCAGGCGCGGCGGATTTCTTTGAGGCGCTTGGCGTCAACATAAGCGCAAGCCCTGACAAAACCGCAATCTTGGCGAAGAATACAGGCTTTGCCTTTTTGATGGCGCCGGTTTATCATTCGGCCATGCGCTTTGCAGCCCCGGTCCGAAAAACTCTTGGCGTAAAAACGGTCATGAATGTTCTTGGCCCGCTTTTAAATCCTTCCTGCCCTGAATACCAAGTGCTCGGCGTTTACAGCGTTGACTTGCTTGAAATCTATGCAAAGGCCGCAAAGGCTTTGGGCGCAAAGCGCGTGATGGTTGTGGCAAGCCGCGACGGCTATGACGAAATCAGCCCTTGCGCTTTGACCGACGTTTATCAAATCGACGGAAACGGAAACGAGAGCCGTTACGTAATCGATCCTGCAAAGTTTGGAATTACAGGCGTAAGCGAAGACGAGCTTGCAGGTGGAACAGGCGCCGACAACGCCAAGCTTGCGATGGAGATTCTTAACGGAAAGGGAAGAAAGACGATTCGCGCTTCAATCGGCTTGAACACAGGCGCTGTCTTGTACTTGAGCGGAAAGACAAAGACTTTGAAGGAAGGCTACGACATGGCCCTTGAAGCCTTGGACAACGGAAAGGCCTTGAAGAAGCTTGTTGAAATTCAAGAATGCTCAAAGAAATTGGCGGGCTAAAATGGCGGCTGACATTCTCACTCAAATTGTGCAAGATAGAAAAGCTGCGATAGAAGAACGCGGCCTTTCCTTTGGTTACGAAGTTCCGCAAGAAAGAAAGAGACGGCTTCATCCCTTCATTCAAGAAAAGGGCGTCGTCCTTGAAGTCAAGCGCGCCTCTCCCAGCAAGGGCGACATCGCGCCGAACCTTAACGCCTCGGAAACCGCTTTGGCCTATCAAGAAGCCGGAGCGTCCGCCATCAGCGTTTTGACAGAAGAAAAATATTTTAAGGGAAACCTTGGCGACTTGAAAAGCGTTTGCGATTCTGTTGACGTGGCCGTATTGCGGAAAGATTTTTTGATTTATCCAGACGAAATCGACATCGCCTATAAAATCGGGGCGGACGCGGTTTTGCTTATCGCGCGAACTCTCACGGAAGAAATTTTACAGGAAATGCTTTTGCGTTGCGCCTCTTTTGGCATGACGGCTTTTGTTGAGTTGCGTTTGGAAGAGGACTTGCAAAAGCTTTCAGCCGCGGCAAAAAAAGTTCCGGAGGCGAAAATTGTTTGCGGCGTAAACTCCCGCGACTTAAAGGATTTTTCGATTGATTTGCTTACGCCCCTTGGCTTCTTAAATGAAATAAAAAACGCCTTGTGCCAAAATCTTTCGGTTATTTTTGAAAGCGGAATAAGGACAAGCCAAGCGGCTTCTTTTGCGGGAAGCCTAGGATTTACAGGCCTTTTGTTAGGGGAGGCCGCCGCCCGCGACACAAGCAAGGCAAAAAATCTTGTCTCTTCATTTGTAAACGAAGGGGAAACAAAAAACGCGGCGCAATGGAAAGACTTTGCCTTAAAGTCAAGACAGAGAAAAAAGTCTGGAACAAAAAGGCCCTTTGTGAAAATCTGCGGCCTTACAAATCTTGAAGACGCAAAAAGCGCCGCTGAATTGGGCGCTGACTTTTTGGGCTTTGTTCTCTGTTCAGCTTCTCCAAGAAACGCAAGCGAAGATTTTGTGAGGGAAGCGAGCGGATATTTTAAAGACAAAAAAGACGCGCCGTTTTTAGTCGGCGTTGTGACGGAAATCTTTAGCGAGTCTGGAAAGATTGCGATGCGCTTGCTAAAAGAAGGAAAGTTGGATTACATTCAATTGCACGGAATAAAAGCGGCGGAGGAATTTTTTTCCGACAAAGAAAATCTTTTTCTTCCCCATTATTGCGCCGCAAGCCTTGGCCAAGAAAGCGACTTGGAAAAAGTGAAGGAGCTTTGCGATTTTGGAGAGCCGCGCCTTTTGATTGACGCGAAGGTTGGCGACAAAATCGGCGGAACAGGAAGCCAAGTTGCGGAAAACTTGGTTTTTGCCGCGGCGAAAAAGACTCCCTTGTGGCTTGCCGGCGGCTTGAGCGAAAAAAATGTTCGGGACGCGATAGAAAAATATTCGCCTGAATTGATTGACGCGTCAAGCTTGCTTGAAAGCGCGCCGGGCAAAAAAGACCACGAAAAAATCAAGGCCTTTTTTGAGCAAGTGAACAAAGGTTAGGGAAGGACGGCGCTTCCTGGGCTTACAAAAAGTTCCATGCGCTGCTTCCTTGCCTTGCGAAAAATTGTATTTTATAACAGAGGAAAAATATGGCTTATTCAACTGACGGATTTTTTGAAAAATATGGCGGAAAGTATGTGGCGGAAGTTTTGCGCCGCCCCCTTGACGAATTGGACATTGCTTTTAAGGAAGCGATGGCTGACCCAAAATTTTTGGAAGAGCTTTCTATAATTCAGCGAGATTACATTGGACGAGAAACGCCCCTTTACTTCGCTCCGACTGCGACAAAAATTTTGGGCGGCGCTCAGATTTACATTAAGCTTGAAGGCTTGGCGAACACCGGCGCCCATAAAATCAACAACGCGATGGGCCAGTGCCTTTTGGCAAAGCGAATGGGAAAGAAAAGAATCATCGCGGAAACAGGCGCCGGCCAGCACGGTTTGGCCACAGCCGCCGCTTGCGCAAAGCTTGGCCTTGACTGCACGGTTTACATGGGCGAGGTTGACGTTCGCCGCCAACAGCCAAACGTTGCCGCGATGGAATTGTACGGCGCAAAAGTCCAAGCGGTGACTAGCGGAAGCCGAACCCTTAAGGACGCCGTTAACGAAGCCATGCGCGATTGGGCCGCCCATCCCGACAGCACCCATTACGTTTTGGGAAGCGCCTTGGGGCCGGCTCCTTTTCCGGACATCGTTCGCGAGTTCCAAAGCGTGATTGGCCGCGAGGTGAAAAAACAGTGCGAAGAGCGGGGAATAAAAATTGACGCTATGGTCGCTTGCTGCGGCGGCGGTTCAAATTCAATCGGCTTTTTCGCGCCTTTCATCGACCAAAAAGAGCCTCGTCTTATCGCTGTTGAGGCTGGCGGAATCGGTCCTGACGTTGGACAAAACGCAGCCCGCATGACAGGAAACGCCGGCCGCGTTGGAATCATGCAAGGCTACAAAAGCCGCTTTTTGCTTGACGACGACGGACAAGCCTTGTCCACCCGCTCAATCAGCGCTGGCCTTGACTACTGCGGAATCGGACCCCAGCTTGCTTCTCTTGGAGAAAGCGGCCGCGTGGAATTTACGAGCGCCTTGGACAGCGAGGCATTGGACGCGGTAAAATTCTTCGCCAAAAACGAAGGCATTTTGTTCGCCTTGGAAAGCGCCCACGCGGGAGCCGCCGCGATTAAAATCGCAAAGGAAATGTCTAGCGAACAAGTTTTGGTAATCAACATGAGCGGCCGCGGCGACAAGGACGTTTTCATTACAAGCCCTGTCTTCCGCAAAAAAGAATGGCTTCAATTCCTTCACGCGGAAATCGACCGCTTGGAAAATTCAAAAGACATTCATGACGCTGAGTCGATGAACTAGCGGCAAAAAAAAACGCAAGCTCTGGATTGTTTGCTAGCCGCATTTTAGGAGGATTAAAATGGCAAAAATAAAACTGATGTCGCACTTGGTTGCGGGATATCCGACGGACGAACTTTCATTGACAGCCGCGAGAGCCTTGGTTGACGGCGGCGCGGACATTTTGGAAATACAATTGGCTTTTAGCGATCCGAGCGCTGACGGCCCTGCGATTCAAGGCGCTTGCACCACAGTCCTTAACCGGGGCTACAAAAGCGCCGACGGACTTTCCTTGATAAAAAAGATTCACGACGAATTTCCAAAGATTCCGATTTATCTTATGAGCTACGGCTCTCTTGTATTCACTCCGGGCGTAAAAAACTTTTGCAAGCGCGCCGCCGATTCAGGAGTGAGCGGAATGATAATTCCTGACTTGCCCTTTGACTTTGACGAAGGGCTTACCGCCGCTTGCCGCGAAAACGGAATGGAAAACATTCCCGTCGCCTCGCCCAGCATGTCGGAAGAGCGCTTGAATAAAATGGCAAACGCAGGCTTTAAATACATTTACGCCGCCTTGCGCACCGGAATTACCGGAACAGACACGACGATTGACCAAGGAACGATCGACTTCATCAAAAAAGTCGCCCAGGGCGGAAGCCTTGTTTACGGCGGCTTTGGAATCAGCAAAGGCGAGCAGTCAAAGGCCCTTGCCCCTTACGTTGAAGGCGTTGTCGCCGGAAGCGTTTTTGTCCGAACCATCAGCGCCAATTGCGGCGACAAGGACGCGCTCTACAAGGCGGTCAAGGAAAAGGCGCTGGAGTTGACAGGGCAGGCGTAGCCCGCTCGCGCTTTTGCTTGCAAGACCTTAACTGATTGTTCGAGCGCTTTCGCCGCGTATGTCGCTACGCTCCATTTTGCTTATGGAAGTTTATTCAACTGTCCGCTCGCGCGGACTGGCAATCCTGCCGGACGTTGCCTGCGCCGCTTCTTAGGCTTGCGAAGCCTTTTTGTCGCCGCGCTTCCGCCGTTAGTTTTATTGCTTGCTAAACGTGCCGGTGAACGTTCCTGTGCCGGGCACAATGGCAGTGAACGACCATGTCGCGCCGCCGTCTGTTGACGTTCCGCTTAGGGTATGGTCTGATCCGATTCCTGAAAGCGTGTTTCCCGATATTGTGAAAGTTCCTGTGCTGTTTATATTCGGCTCGCCTGTTTTCGCTGAGTTTATCCAGCCTTTCAATGTGTAGCTGTTTGTCGTTGCAACAAACGTGCAGTAAAACGTTCGGCTAGCTCCGTTGTCTACGATGCCGCTTATGGAACCTGTGTAGGTTGTTGTGGAAGCGGCGGCGTTTGTTGCGGAAGCCAAGGCCAAAAGAGCCGCGCTGTCATCGCTTGTGTTTTTGCAAGCGGAGAATGCGAACGCAAGCGACATTGCCGCGAGCGCCAAAACGATTTTAAGAGTTTTTTTCATAAAACTCCTCCATGTAAAATAATTTTATTCAGTCGCAAAAGCGAGCGAAGCGTTGCTTTTGCGACTGTGAAGTTTGTCAACTTCACAGTTCAGTGTACACTGAACTGGCCGCGCGGCGCGCCATCCCAGCCCCGCCACCCGTTCCCCGCGTTCTTGCAACGCGCGCGAAAATTCGCTACAATGTAGTTTATGCCTATCGAAAAAACTGAAATCGTAATCGGCTGCGAAATCCATACGCAGCTTTTGACTAAAACCAAAGCCTTTTGCGCTTGCGAAAACCGTTACGGCGGAATGCCCGACACCCGCGTTTGCCCGGTTTGCCTGGGACTTCCCGGAGCCATGCCGCGCGTAAGCAAGGGCTATGTTGAATTGGGAGCCGTCGCAGGCCAAGCCTTGAACTGCAACATCGCCCGTTTCACTAAATTTGACAGAAAGCACTATTTTTATCCAGACCTTGCCAAGGGCTATCAAATCACCCAGTACGACATGCCCCTTTGCACCGACGGATTTGTTGACCTTCCGTTCATTCACTATCCCAAGGACGAGCAGCCCGGCGGAGAAAAATTCCGTCCAAACAATTTTAAGGGCGAGCCTTGCGTGAGCGCGGACAAAAAATACCGCCGCGTTAGAATCGAGCGCATTCACCTTGAGGAAGACGTAGGAAAGTCCCTTCATATGGAAGGAAAGCATTCCTACATCGACTACAACCGCTCGGGAACTCCCCTTATAGAAATCGTAACAAAGCCTGACATGACTTCGCCAGAAGAA
>JAILDQ010000034.1 GCA_024689365.1 Treponema sp.
TTGTCAAAGTAGCCGCGGTTGGCTTGATAATCGTCAGTGTAAAGCGCGAGAGAAAAACAACCGTAAAAGTTTTGAGCCGCAGCGCTCAAGGTTTTTATGTCGGTGATTAATTTTTTGTTTTTTGGATTGTATGTCTTTGAACTTATCTTTACTAGCGACGCGCTTGCGTGAACGTCAAGGGCGGACCAATCGCTGTAAGCGTAATTTTTGCTCACGGCAAAAAGCCTTATAAAGCGCGCGGTTCTTTCATCGCGGCTAAAAGAAACATCCGCAGGAAGGGCCAAGGTTTGGAAAGACAAAATCGCGCTGTCGCCCAAAGCCCAAACGCTTTGTCCGGCCAAAGACCAATTTGCGTCAGCCTGAACTTTTTGCTCCAAGGCGGAATTTTGTCCAACCTCCGCCCGCAAGCTTAAGGCTTCCTTTTTGGCGCTCTTAATTACAAAGGCTTCGCGCGGCTCGGCCTTTTTTATCGGCGGAACAAATTCAGCGAAAGTCCTGTCTTTTGAATTTTCAATTTGGCCGACAGTTACAAGAACAAGGGCGTCGTTTCCTGAATAATCAACAATTTTCTTTAGGTTGAAAATCGGAACGGCTTCGTCGTAAATCATTTGAACAGGTCCGCCGAATTGTTCGTAATCGCAAGAAACTTTTACGCCGGCTTCCATAAAGGGCAGCTTGTTCTTGGAATAATCCACCAAAGGATTTTTGTCCAGTTTGATTCTTCGCGCGGTCAATTCGTAAAGCAAGTCATGAATGTAGTTGACCAACTCAACATCGTCTTGCTGGGGGGGGACCACAAAATATTCTCCCGTCAATTCCAAGTGGTCTTTTGAAGGATCCACCGAAAAAAGCAAGTCGATGTTTTTTTCGGGAAGGCTTTCAGTTGCCGGAGCGAAATAGCGGGCTTCGTAATTTGACTGGTCGTAAAAAAGCACGCCGATGTAGCTTTCTCTTTTAAATGAATAATCCCGATAGTAAACGTATTGCCCGCTTGAATCAGGAACAAGGTTTTTAACGCCTGGCAGAGCGAAAGAATTTACGCAAGGAAAGAGCGCGGCAAAAAGAAAGGCCGTAAAAAATATTTTTCTGCTTTTTGAAAATTTCATGAAAACAATTTTAACGAAAATCGCCTCAAGGCGCAACGAGTCTTAGTCAAACTTAAAGGTAATGGAAGTGCCTTGAATCTTTTTGCTTTCGTAAACGCCCGCGTCAACCAACTTGTATTTTCCCGTAAAATCGGCGGGCTCGTCTTTTTTAATGATTGTTGCTCCGACGCTTGCGTAAATCGGATGTCCGTTCAATTCAGGTATTATTATTTTTTTCAAGTTTTCGGCAAAGCGGTCCAAAATTTTATAAGCGTCTTCTTGAGTAAAAACATTTTGCGCGTATGCGGAAAATTCATCTCCACCCAAACGGAATACAATGTCGTTGTCTCTAAAAGCGGCCCTTACTGATTTTGCCACCTCAATAATAACCTTGTCGCCAATCTCATGGCCAAAATTGTCGTTAAAGTATTTGAACTTGTCAATGTCGAGGAGAATGAACAAGCCGCCCGAACCTTGCATCAATGCCTCGTTGATTTTTCTTTCGCCGCTTCCACGGTTCAACAAGCCGGTCATCAAATCGGTTTCAGAAAGAGCTATTAAAGTTTCCCTTTCCTTTGCGGCGTGAACAACGTCGTCAACGTTCTTAAAGCCGGCGACAATGGTTTTGTCTTCCAAGAGCATGTATGTGAATTGATAATAATGAATCTCATTGTTGTCAATCACTCGATATGTAGAGGTATATTCTTCAGAATTTTTAAGGTTCTCAACAACAGCTTCAAGGCTCATCGCCTTTCGCATAAAGTCCACGTCCTCGGCATAAACGCGGTCGCCGATATATTGGTTTGCCAAAATGTCGTAAGGCATTGTAGTTTTTGCGTCGCGATGCAAGCCTTTTGTGACATAGCCGGTCAATTTAATAACCGTCGCGGTTTCATCAGCCGGATCAATCTTGAACACGTTCTTGTAATCGCGGCTCAAGCCTTCAACAATCAAGAACTGCTCCTTTAGCGCAAGCTCGTTTCTCTTTGACTCGTCAATGTCCGTGAACAAACCGATGTAAGAAATCGGCGAACCGTCAGAGCGGCGCAACAAGTCTCCGGCGGAGTGATACCATTTGTAATCTCCAAGCTTTGTCATCAACCTGTACTCAACGTCGTAAATCGTTTGTCCGCTATAATCTTTTGCCGCCGCCCAAAAGGCTTTGATTACCCTGTCCTTGTCGTCAGGATGCAAGCGGTTTGACCAAGAGCCAAGAACGTTCGGAAATTCTTCAGACGAGCCAAAGCCAATCATTTTCCTAAAATCCCTGGACCAATGGCATTGCGTTATATTTGCGTCATTGTCAAACTCCATCGACCAAGAGCCTGAATTCAAAACGCCGTGAATGATTTTCATAGCCTGCATTTCTTCGTTCAGACGCTCGTTGGCAACTTGCATTTTTTCCGTAATTATTTTTTCTTGGTCAAGCATTAGCTTTGCGTTGCGGCGCACCATTTTAATTATTGCCATGGCAAGAATCAAAACTGACAGAATCATTATGCTGATTTGGATTCTGTTTCTTTCAAGAATTTTTTCGGTGATTGTGTTTATCTGTTTTGAGATGACGTTGTCGTAAACAAGAACGGCAAGCATCCAATTTGTTCTTTCAACAGGAACATAATAGAGCAAGGCCTTTCCGCCGTGATACTCAATATTAACGCCGCCCCTTTTTCTTTTTTCAAAATCATATTTTATTTGCTCGCAAGCCTCTAAATTGACAGCCTCTTCGTCCAGCGCGTGAATTATGTTCCGGCCGACGCCAAAGGGGCCAAAGTATGTGTTTGTAAGGCTTTCTCCGTCTTTATAATAAATGTTGAAATAAGTGCGCATCAACTCTGAGCTATGGGTCAAAGAGCTGAGCAATTTCTCAAACTGGATTTTCACAAAACAAGCTATGATTTTGGCGCCTTGAAATTGTATGTTGTAAACCGGCATCGCAAGAATCACTTCTTTTTTCGCGCCGTAAATATTTTCCATGTGCAAAACAGGCTCGGAAATTCGTTCCTTTAAGAAGGGGTATCTGCTTAGCCCCGTAACGGAACTTCGATAATCGTATATGATTCCGTTTTCGTCCACCAGCGAAAAATTGTCAATTCTATAAAGCTTTCGAATTTTGTTCAAATATTCTCTAAGCAATCTTTTTGACGACAAATCTTGCGGAGTTATTATTGAAAGCGCGTTTTGAATGTAGGCGTAATTGCGCTTGATTTCGTCAGTGACAAAAACGACGCGGCGGTTGGCCAACTCCTGAACGTAAAATTCGTTGACCTTTTCAACGGCTTGACTAGTTCCAGTTCCGGCAGACTTTACAACCCAAAGCGTTGTAAAAACCATAAGCAAAAGAACAGCCAGGCCGCCAAAGAGAACTAGAATAAATAAGTTTGAATTTTTTACAGGTCTTTTTTCATCCTTCATATTATTCCAGCCTTCATTCAATTTCTTCGCCGTATAAAACTTGAAGCATTTGCGCCGCGTCTTTTTGATAAATGACCGTCGTCACTTCCTCTGTTTTTTCAGGAAATGAATCCGGAGGCAAAAGGCCGTCCGCGATTTTTACGGCAACTTGAATTGTGTCAAATCCGATTGAATAGCAGTCTTGAATTCCAAGAGCGTAAATGACTCCTTGATCCAAAAAACGCAAGGCCTCTTGGTCATGGTCCATTCCAACAATCACTACGTTTTCCGTTTGCTTGGCTTGAACAATATAGCGAGCGGCGCCAACTGGATTGCTCATGTTGCAGCAAACGATTCCCTTTATTTCAGGAAATTCTTGCAAAGCTCGCATCGTCAAGTTATAGGCGTTTTCCGCGGAATCATCGTCATAACCAATAAACGAGATTCCCATTTTTGGATATTTTTTTATAACGCTCTTAACGCCAAGCGCGCGATCCTCGTGACAAGGAACTCCTTTTGAGCCGACCAGCAAGGCGATTTTTCCGATGTAATGAAGCCTTTTGCACAAGGCTTCCGCCAAATCAATTCCGTCATTATAATTGTGCGTGTTTCCAACATAAGCCACGCGACGGCAGCCGTTTTCCTTTCCGCAATCCGAGCTTGAAAAGGTCATGACCTTTTGGCCCTTGTCAATCGCGCGGTTTATTACGGGCGCCATATAGTCAACGTCAGCCACGTCAACGCCAATCACGTCATAAACGCCTGAAGCCGTAGCGTTTACAATTCTAGATTCTTGTTCCTTTGGGGAAACATAGGAAGGGGCCAAATAATCGTAGTAAATTGAAACTCCGTATTCCTCAAACTGAGAAACCGCGTCTTCCAAGCCAATCGCGACCGCGTCCCACCATGGATGGACAATTTTATAAGTGAAGTAAAAGTAATATTTATCTTTCTTAGCTCTATAACCGTCAAGGGAACGCTCAAAGTTTACAGCTCCTTTAACAACATCCCCATAAGCGGCGTTTTTTTCCATTTCGTTTGATGAAAAATTGTATGAGCTTTGTTTGGGTTCGCATCCAATAAAAATGAAAGCCATGTAGAAAAGTAGGGAAATTTTGCAAAATCGCTCAAAAATCATTTTCAGTAAAGTCATAATAAAATATTGTTATATAGTATAAAACTGATTATTTTAACTGTCAATAAAGAAAGGCCCGCCAAAATTAAGACATTTTTTTCTTCAATACTAGTAAAATACTTTAGAAAATGTTAAAATATCTGAACAACTTACAGCATACCTTTGGAGTCTTACTTATGAAACAACTTTTATTGGGAAACGCGGCTTTGGCCAGAGGCTTGTATGAGGCCGGCTGCGCGGTCGCAAGTTCTTATCCAGGAACGCCCAGCACTGAAGTTACGGAAGAAGCCGTAAAATTTGACGAGATTTATTGCGAATGGGCTCCCAACGAAAAAGTGGCGCTAGAAACAGCTTTTGGCGCGAGCCTCGCCGGAAAGCGCAGCTTTTGCGCTATGAAGCACGTTGGCCTTAACGTAGCCGCCGACCCCTTGTTTACGATTTCATACACAGGAGTTAACGCCGGCCTTATCATAAACGTAGCCGACGATCCTGGAATGCATTCCTCGCAAAACGAACAGGACTCGCGCCATTACGCGCTTGCGTCAAAGATTCCAATGTTGGAGCCAAGCGATTCCCAGGAAGCCTTGGACTTCACAAAGGCCGCCTACGAAATTTCTGAAAAATTCGACACGCCGGTTTTCATAAAAATGTGCACTCGCGTAAGCCACTCGCAAAGCATAGTGGAACTTTCTGACAGAATCGAACCGCCCGCCCGCCCTTACGAAAAAAATCCAGGCAAATACGTTATGGCTCCGGCCAACGCAAAGCGCCGCCATCCTGTAGTGGAAGAGCGAACGCAAAAGCTTTCTGAATTTGCGGAAACTTCTTCCCTCAACAAAGTTGAAATGGGCGGAACAAAAATCGGAATCATTTGCGACAGCACTTGCTACCAATACGCAAAAGAAGTTTTTGGAAAAGAAGCGTCAATTCTAAAACTTGGAATGATTTGGCCCTTCCCGCCAAAATTGATAAAAGACTTTGCCTCAAAACTTGAGCGCTTGATTGTAATCGAAGAGCTCGATCCGTTTATCGAAGATTACGTCAAGTCGCTTGGCCTTAAGGTTGAAGGAAAAAGCCTCTTCCCTGTAATCGACGAATTCTCGCAAAGCCTTATCGCAAGCCGTTTTGGAAAAGAAGCGCCAGCGGCCTGCAAAAAAATTGAAGGACTTCCGGTTCGTCCGCCGGTAATGTGCGCGGGCTGTCCGCACAGGGGATTGTTCTACACATTGGCAAGGCAAAAATGCGCGGTAATGGGAGACATCGGCTGCTACACTTTGGGAGCCATGCCGCCTCTTGGCGCGATCGACGCGGTTGAATGCATGGGCGCTTCCGTAAGTTCAATCCACGGCTTTAACAAGGCCACAGGCGGCGAGCTTTCAAACAAAACGGTGGCCGTAATCGGCGACTCAACCTTTATGCATTCGGGAATGACAGGCTTGGCAAACATCGCCTACAACATGAGCGATTCGACCGTAATCATTTTGGACAACTCAATCACGGGAATGACCGGCCACCAGCAAAATCCTACGACCGGCTACAACATCAAGGGCGACCCTGCCGGAAAAATCAACCTAGAAGCCTTGGTTCGCTCGATGGGAATCAATCGCGTTCGCGTTTGCGACCCCTACAACATTAAGGAAACCGAGACCGCGGTAAAAGAAGAGTTGGCCGCAAAAGAGCCGAGCGTAATCATTAGCCGCAGGCCTTGCGCTCTCTTAAAATATGTAAAGCATAATCCGCCCCTTCAAGTCAACGACCAAAAATGCGTTGGCTGCAAGGCTTGCATGAAAATCGGATGCCCCGCCATCAGCATGAAAAAAGGAAAGGCCTTCGTTGACCAAACCCAATGCGTTGGTTGCGGCGTTTGCAAACAACTTTGCGCCAAAGACGCATTTGAAGAGCAAATGTAAAAGGGCAAGCCGGACTTTTGGAGGAAATGAATATGACAACAAATGTAATGATAGTTGGTGTTGGCGGACAAGGCTCGCTTTTGGCAAGCAAATTGCTTGGCCGAGTTTTGTTGAACAAAGGCGTTCAAGTAAAGGTTAGCGAAGTTCACGGAATGAGCCAGCGCGGCGGAAGCGTAGTGACTTACGTTCGCTTTGGCGACGAAGTTTATTCACCCGTAATCGACAAGGGCGAGGCGGACTACATAATTTCTTTTGAAACCTTGGAAGCCGCGCGCTATATGGAAAACCTAAAATTGGGCGGAACCGTAATCGTAAACGACCAGCAAATCGATCCGATGCCAGTAATCACAGGAGCGGCTTCTTACCCAGACAACTTGCTTCAAAAAATGAAGGACTCAGGCGCCAAAGTTGATTCGCTAGACGCGCTTTCTTTGGCCTTAAAAGCGGGTTCGGCAAAAAGCGCCAACATCGTTTTGATGGGCCGCTTTTCAACTTACTACAAGGACATTTCAGAAGAGGAATGGCTTGACGCCTTGGCTCAATGCGTAAAACCGCAATTTTTGGAAATGAACAAAAAAGCCTTCGCGCTCGGACGGGAATCATAATATGAACCTAGAGGAAGTCAAAAAGTTTTTTTCAAAGGACACTTACGCCACACAAACTACAGGAATAGAAATTCTTGAAGCCGGCGGCGGCAAGGCGAAAATTCAGCTCAAGCTTGACGAGCGACATAAAAACGCTTTGGGCTTTGTAATGGGCGCGGTTTACTTTACGATGGCCGACTTTGCCTTTGCGGTGGCCACCAATTCGGACGAAACAAACGACTTCCATTCCGTTACATTATCTTCAACAATCAATATGATGAATTCCGCAAAGAGCGACACGCTTTACGCGGAATCCTTTCCCCTCAAAGACGGAAAGGGAACTTGCTTTTACCAAATCGACATCTACGAAATCATCGACTCAAAAAAGCGGCCAATCGCGGCGGCTCAAACAACCGGTTATAAAATCGCCAAATAAATAGGAGAATTAAAATGTTCTGGAATCAAACAAAAGAATGCATGGACCGCGGAGAGCTTAAAAAGCTGCAAAGCGAACGCCTTGTAAAAATGGTGAACTACGTTTACCACAACGTTCCTTACTACCGCGAAAAAATGCAAAAGGCCGGAGTCGAGCCGGGCGACATCAGGGGCTTAGAAGACATTGAAAAACTTCCCTTTACAACTTACGAAGACTTGAACGCCGCCTACCCCTTTGGACTTGCCGCAGTTCCAAAATCGGAATTGGTTCGCGTCCACGCTTCAAGCGGAACGACAGGAAAACCGAAAATCGCCGTTTACACAAGACGCGACATTGACACTTGGTCTGAATGCGCCGCCCGCTGTCTTACAATGGCGGGAGTCACAAGAGACGACGTTATTCAAGTTGGCTACGGCTACGGTTTGTTCACCGGCGGCTTGGGAGCCCACTACGGCGCGGAATACGTCGGCGCCTTGGTTCTTCCAATGTCAACCGGCAACACAAAAAAACTAATCGACATGATGATTGACTGCGGAGCAACTTCAATCGCTTGCACGCCTTCATACCTCTTGCACGTTGCCGAAGATTTGCAAAAAGAAAACTTGGTCGGAAAGATAAAGTTAAAGACAGCCATTTGCGGCGCCGAGCCTTGGACAAACGAAATGCGCGCTTCAATCGAAAAGCAGCTGGGCATCAAGGCCTACGACATCTATGGCTTGACAGAAATCTTGGGTCCTGGAGTCGCGGCCGACTGCGACGCTCATGCAGGCCTTCACATTTGGGAAGACCATTTCTTGCCGGAGATTCTTGATCCCGTAACGTTAAAGGCCGTTCCAGAAGGACAAAGCGGCGAATTGGTAATCACCACTCTTACAAAAGAAGGAATGCCGATGATTCGCTACCGCACAAAAGACCTTACCAGCCTTGAAACTTCAAAATGCTCTTGCGGAAGAACGATGGCTAGAATCCAGCGCTTCAAGGGCCGCACCGACGACATGCTCATCATTCGCGGCGTGAACGTGTTCCCGTCGCAAGTTGAAGCCGCGCTTTTGACAATCGACGGAACAACTCCCCACTACATGATTATAGTTGACCGCGTTGACAACAGCGACACCCTTGAAGTTCAGGTTGAAGTTGACGAGCGCTTCTTTAGCGACGAAGTTTCCAAGCTTGAAAATCTTTCAAAGCAAATCCACGACAAATTGCGCGAGGCTCTTGGCCTAAACGCAAAGGTCAGCTTAGTTCAGCCAAACGCGCTTGTTCACTCAGACGGAAAAACAAAGCACGTAACCGACAAACGAAAATTGTATCAGTAAACAGGAGGCAAATATGTTCATAAAGCAGCTTTCGATATTTTTGGAAAACAAGGGCGGCTCGCTAGGCGAAGTCCTTAAAATTTTAAGCGGAGAAAAGATTAATATTTTGTCAGCCAGCTTGGCCGACACGAACGACTTTGGCGTTCTTCGCGTTTTGGTGAACGACACCGACAAGGCCTACAAGGTTTTGAAGGAAAAAGGAATCACTTCAAAAGCCAGCGACGTTTTGGGCGTATGCGTTCCAAACGAAATCGGCGGCTTTTCAAAAGTCGTTCAATTGATTCTTGACGCGGGCCTCAACATCAGTTACATCTACGGCCTTTCCGTCCAGAACAACGGAGCCAACATCGTCATGAAAACCGACGACCAAGAAAAGACCGTTGACATTTTGCAAAAAGCCGGAGTCAAGTTGCTGACCCAAGCCGACTTGTAATTTTTTCGAGGGGGAAGCCTCCCCCGCGCTCCAAACGCAACCCCGTCCAAAACTGGCGGGGTATTTTTATCGCAAAAACACCAAATAAAATACCGCAAAAATACACAATAAAACACCTCAAAAACACCAAATAATATTGCGCGAAGACACCAAATGATTTATAATAATTTATGCGAGGTTTTTATGGAGTATAAAAAACGTTTGCAAGAAAAAGAGCTTGCGTTCCGCCTAGAATGCAGCGGAGCCGTTTTAATTGAAGGCCCCAAATGGTGCGGTAAGACGACCATAGCGGAACAACAAGCAAAAAGCGTCATAAAAATGCAAAACCCTGATAAACGCGAAGGCTACTTGCAAACCGCTGCGACAAAACCGTCACTGTTGCTTTTGGGCGACAATCCTCGCCTTATTGACGAATGGCAAGAGGCGCCGGTTCTTTGGGACGCAATCCGAGCTTCGGTGGACGAACGACAAAAAACAGGCCTCTACATTCTTACCGGCTCAAATTCAGTGGACAAATCGCAAATAAAACATTCCGGCACAGGCCGAATAGCTAGAATGCGGCTTGAAACCATGAGCCTCTTTGAAACAGAAGAATCCAATGGAACAGTTTCTCTTTCTAAATTGTTCAATAAGCCCAAAAAAAGCATTGAAGCAAAATCAGACCTTGAAATTGAGCAAATAATTTTTGCCGCGTGCAGAGGAGGCTGGCCTGGATTCCTTTCGAGAAAATCTGACCGCGCCAAATTGCAAATAGCAAGAGATTACATAGACAGCGTTTGCGAAACCGACATTTCCACTGTAGACGGCGTAAAACGAAACCCCTCTTGGGCCGCGCAAATTTTGCGTTCTTATTCAAGAAATATTTCCACATTGGCAAAAACGAGCAACATTTTGCAAGACGTGGTTTCAGCTTCGGAATCCATTTCTCAAAACACACTTGATTCGTATATTCAAGCGTTTGAAAAGCTTTTCCTTATCCAAGACATTGAAGCTTGGTGTCCTTCCATAAGATCAGCGACAGCAATACGTTCAGGAAAAAAACGCGGTTTTTGCGACCCTTCTGTCGCGGTCGCGGCGCTCGGACTTAACCCTGATTATTACATGACAGATTTGCAGTCATTTGGATTTGTCTTTGAAAGTCTTTGCATGAGAGACTTGCGGGCATACAGCGCAGCGTCGGGCGGAAAAATTTCATACTACCACGACAGGTACAATCTCGAAGCCGACTGTGTTCTGCATCTTCGCGACGGGCGATACGCTTTGATAGAATTCAAGCTTGGCGGCCATGAAATAGAAGAAGCCAGCAAACACTTGTTGGAAATAAAAAAACTTGTCATCGAATACAATAAAAAAAACACGGTTCCAAAATTGCGCGAGCCTGATTTGCTGATTGTCCTTACAGGAACGGAATTTGCCTACCGCAGGAAAGACGGCGTTTTTGTCATCCCGCTAGGATGCTTGAGAGATTAGAAAACCCCGCAAGAAACTTGCGGGGTTAAAAATTTACATATTTTTCAACAATTTCGCTTTTTGCTCCGCGAACTCTTCATCTGTAAGAATTCCCTTTTCTTTTAATACGGCAAGTTTTTCCAATTGGGAGGCAACGTCTTCCGAACTGTTGGAACTAGCTTTTGCGGAAGATTTTTTTGCGCCTCTGAATTCATTTTCAGCGCGGGTGAAAACTTCCTCAATGCCATTCTTCACCGTTTTCTTTTGATAAAGATAGAATACAATTGGTATCAGCCAGGCGACAGTCGTAAAAAGACCGCAAATAAAAAAAATCCAAAACCAAACAGACGGCTTGTATTCAACATTCGCGACCAAAAGCGTGTCGTCGTCTTTCGGTTTGATTTCAACAATTGTCGTATCTTTTCTGTTGATTGAGCCGAATGTCGGATTTATAAGTTCAACAGTCAAAATGCCGCTATTGTAATTTACAGCGTTCGAATCCTTTCTAAAAGAATCTTCCAAAAACTTTGCGATTTCTTCTCCAGACGCTTTTGTCTGAAATCTTCTACTAACGTCAAATTTCATTTTTCCATTTCTCCTATAGTCCCGCGCTTGTCAAAATCTGTTTTTGTTCGTCATCTTCAACAACGTATCCTTCGGCCAAACGCTTTTTAATAAAGTTGAAAAAATAGTTTTTATTAAAAATAAAATTAAGGGCAAGAACCCCGCACAAAGCCAAAAAGCCGACAATCGAGCTTATTGTAAAAAAAGCGCAAGCGATGAAAATCAAAGCAAACAAACCAAAACCTTTAAACACATCCTTCCAGTCTGTCGGTTTTACGCGGAACGCAGGCATCCCCCAAAATATTCCAAGCGCCGCAACTATTGGAGACTGCTTGATTTCCTTTGGACACTTTACAATGATGTCCTTTGCGCCTTCTTTTTTTAGAGTTATTTCAACATCTTTCGCCATAGTTTTTACCTCCACTTTTGGCAACTTTCGACAATATCATTATATCAAAAACAATGATATTGTCGCTAGTACAGAATAACCGATATTAGCATATTTTGTCAACATATAATATTGTCATATACTTTTCTTATGCTAGACAGAACAAAAGAAAATGAAGAAATAAAAGCGCTGAGAAAAATACTTTCAGACAATATTCGCTCTTATAGAAAAGAACTTCATCTTACTCAAGAAGCGCTTGCCGAAGCCGCCGACATTTCACTTTCATACCTCGCTGACATAGAGCACTGTAAAACTTGGATTAGCGACAAAACTTTGTTAAAACTCTCAAAAGCTCTTCACAAAACGCCATTTGAATTATTCGCTGAAAACGATTTGGAATCAGAAAAAACAAATATAAAAAAAATTTCAGATATTATTTATGATGAGAAAAAAACGCTTTTAAAAAGCGTCAGCGAGATATGCGATAAATCAATACAAAAAATTATGAAGGTTAAATAAAACGGCCCGTCGTTCGTGGCGGACCTTTATTCATGAATTTCCCCCATTATTTGTTGTAGAAATCCGGGAAGAAGAAAATAATCATCGTGTACAATTCCAAACGGCCGGCCAACATTGCGAACATATACCAACATTTTAGCGGGCTCGGCAAGAAACCGTAATTGCAAGAAGGGCCAAGCAAGCCAAAAGCGGGCCCTACGTTTCCGACCATGCTGAGAGAGCCTGTAAAAGCGGTTGTCAAATCCAAGTTGGCCGCTGTTCCAAAAATTGTAGTCAAGGCAAGCAGCATAAAATACAAGGTCATAAAAGCGGCAACGTTAAAGACAATGTCCTTGCGGCCGGCGCGATTGTTCAAGCGGATGCTAAAAACTCCGTGCGGATGGAGGGTCTTTAAAAACTCGTTGTTGGCTTGCTTAGCGAAAACCACCCAACGAATGACTTTGATGCCGCCGCTTGTAGAGCCGGAACAGCCGCCGATAAAAAACAAGAAGAAAATAAGGGCTTGCGAAAGATGCGGCCAGAAGGTATAGTCAGCCGTTGCAAAACCTGTGGTGGAAATAATCGTGGCGGTTTGAAAAGACGAGTAGCGCAAAGAAGTCAAAAAGCCGCCGTAATGCTGAAGGTTTGCGAAAGTGATTCCCAAAACAAAAATAAAAATTAACGTGACATAAGCTTTAAACTCAGTGTTCTCGCGAATGCCTTGAATTTTTCCAGTAAGCAAATAAAAGTAAAGCGAAAAGTTTATTCCGGCCAAAAACATAAAGACCGTGCAAATCGCGTCGATGGCAACGGAATTATACGCGCCGATGCTTGCGTTCTTGCTGCTAAAGCCGCCCGTTCCAACAGTGGAAAAAGAATGCAAAACAGCGTCATAAAAACTCATTCCCGCGATTTTTAAAAGAAGAACTTGAAGGCAAGTGAACAAAATGTAAATTGTCCAAAGCGCTTTTGCTGTCGTCGTGATTTTTGGCGTGAACTTTCCTTTTTCTGGACCTGTCGTCTCAGCCTTGATAAGCTGGAAACCTCCAACTCCCAAAAGCGGAAACAGAGCCACAGTAAGGGCAACGATACCCATTCCGCCAAGCCAATGCGTTTCGGCGCGCCACAAGCTAATGGACTTTGGAAGATTTTCAATCTCGCTTAAAATCGTTGCGCCTGTTGTAGTAAAGCCCGAAACGCTTTCCCAAAGAGCGTCGATGTAATATGGAATCGCCCCGCTTAAATAAAAAGGCAAAGAGCCAAAAACGCTTGCCAAAATCCAAGCGAAGGCAACCACAACAAAAGCGCCGCGAGTTGAAAGGGCGATTTTCTTTTTTCTTCCGGTGATAAAAAAAACGAGCGCAATCAAAACAGCGGCCGCCATCGGAATCAAAAAAGCGGGAAGAACGCTGTATTCCTTGTAACAAAGAGCGGCTATTACAGGAAAAATATAAGTGACCGCTATGATTCCTATAATTGAAAATTCAATTCGTAAAAGTGAAAACAAGGTCATTTGGATTCCGCTCCAAAAAGCTTGAGAATTTTTTGCGTTTCTTCCGAGCGGGTAATGATTATCAATTGATCGTTCGCGTCAAGAATTGTGCTTCCAACCGGAATGACATAATTTTGCGAGCCCGCTTTTTTCTCAAGCATTACAAGGAAAGAGCCTGGATTTGCGATGTCAAGCAAACTCTTTCCAACAAACTTTGAGCTGGGCGGCAAAGCGCATTCCACAATTTCCAATTGGCCTGCCGAAACGGTGTGAATGCCTGTAACACTCTTTCCGCGCAAGTGGCTCATAATAGAATCGACAACCGTGTCGCGCAAAGGAACAGGAACGTCAACTCCAAGCTTTCTTGCGATTTCCGCGAAGGTTGAGCTTTCTACCAAACTTACCGAACGGCCAACGCCCAAAGATTCAAGGTAAGCGGCGACAACCATGTTGAGCTCGCGGTTGTGAGTGGCGCAAATCACCAAGTCGTATTCGGTCAAGCCTTCCTCGCGCAAAAAAGTTTCGTCCGTAATGTCGCCCTTAAAAACGCGGGCTGTCGGATAACGCTCGCTGGCTTCTTTTGTAAAGGCGTCATCTTGGTCTACAATCGCAAAGTCTTTTCCAACTTTCACCCGCTTTCCAAAAAATTTTGAAAGCAAAGAATTTTTTTGCTTTGACATCAAACGGTCGGCAATCAAGGTTCCGATTCTTCCCGCGCCAACCAAAGCGATTTTGTCCAACGACTCAACGGTCGAGCCGCAAAGGGCAAGCAAATCGCCAATGTCTTCTTTTCTTGAAAGAACGCCGATGCTGTCTCCAGCGTTCAAAACTGTCGGACCGCTCGGCAAAGAAGTTTTCTCGCCGCTTTCAACGTAGGCAATCAAGAAAGGCTTTTGGGTAAGCTTTCTTACATTCTTTAACTGTTGGCCTGCGAGCGGCGCTCCCTGCGCGATTGTAATGCGAGATATTTCGTATTCGGAATTTTCAAAAGTCACAACATCGCTTACCGCGCCGCTTTCCACCGCGTGAACGACAGCCTCGGCCGCTTCAATGTCAGGGTTGACCATGTAATCGATTCCGTAAAGGGGACGATGCTTGCCGCTAAAAGTTTCCGCGTGTTTTTTTACGGCGGCGGCGGTATTCATATAGTAAGAAAAATTTCTGACTCGCGCTATTTTCAAAATGTCAGGATAAACTGAATCGACCATAGAGCAAGTAATCATATTCACTTCGTCGTTGGCGGTAACGCAAACCAAAGCGTCAGCTTTTCCGATTCCAATCTCTTCCAAATTCTCAAGATTGTTTCCGTCCATTTCCTTTACGTCGCAGTCAAGAGAATTTGAAGTGTGCCTTACAACTTCTTCGGTATTGTCAATAAGAACAACTTCGTTTTTTTCGTTAATGAGACGTTTGGCCAACTGACGGCCTGTAAAGCCCGCGCCTACGATTACAATTTTCATATTGATATTTTAGCGCTGAAAGTGACCGAATTCAAGACTAAAATATAAGGCGGAAATTTAGTTAGCGCGCTTGAACAAATATATCAATAAAAGTTAGAATAAACGAGAGAGTTCTTGTCAAAAAAAACGACAAAACGAAAATAAATTTTATAGAGGCGTAAATGAAGAAAATTCAACACAAACTAGTCTTGAGCTACGCTCTTATAGCTCTTTTGTCAATTCTTTTGGTTTCAATACCTGTTCTTGCCACAGAAATTTCCGAACTGAAAAACAACATCTCGCAAACCGCAGGCGCTCAGCTTTCAGAAGCGACAGTTTCAATAAATAAATTTTTGGACGCTCCGTCAAGAATTGTCCGTGACATTGAAATTTACGCGAGAAGAAGCGATGAAAATTTGGAAGTCCAGCAAAAAGACCTCGAAGACTTGATAAAAGACAATCCATCTTTTTATTGCGCCTATTACGTTGACACGATACCGATGAAAGACGGCGGCTCTTTTATTTCCAGCGACGGCTGGATTCCTGAAAACGATTACGACAAAACAAGCCGCGACTGGTACGCAAGCGCGATTAAGTCAGACGTTCCAATAATCACAGAGCCATACGTTGACGCAACCACAGGAAACCTTGTAACAACAATCGCCTGCCGCATCAAAGAGCAAGGCAAAATTATCGGCGTTTCCGGAATTGACATTATGCTTTCAGACTTGACGAAAATAATTCAAAACATAAAGCTTTCGGCAAGCGGCTACTCATTCATCTTGGACAAGGAAGGCGACTATCTTACAAACAGCGATCCTAAAAAAATCCTTGTCAAGAATTTTTTTGACGACTATCCTGAACTCTTGGAATTAAAGGCACAGTTAGCCGAAAAAACTTTCATAAACCTTGAAGCAAAAAAAGGCCACTACTTCGCGTCTTCTTTAATCAACGAACAAAACGGATGGGTTTTTGTAACCGTCGGAAAAAATTCCGAGCTTTTCACTTCGGTTCGAAAAAATATTTTATTGGTAATCATAATGGCGATAATCGGCGTTTTTGTTTCCGTCGTGATTTCTTTCATTCTTGCGATAAAAATCGTCAACCCAATCAAATCGCTTGACGGAACAATCAATCAAATCGCTTCTGGCAGCGCCGACCTCACCCAACGTCTTAAAATTGACAGCAAAGACGAAATCGGCAACTTGGAAAAAGGCTTTAACAAATTCATTGAAAAGCTTCAGAGAATCATTTCGCAAATTCAAAATTCCAAGGGCAACCTCAACAGCGTGGAAGACGAACTTTCCATCAGCGTCGGCGAAGCCTCAAGCTCAATGGAAGAAATTCTTTCCAACATTGAAAGCGTCGGAAACCAGGTAAGCAACCAAGTTAATGCTGTTTCCCAAACGTCAGCCGCCGTCGCTGAGATTGCGGAAAACATCAACAGTTTGGAGCACATGATTCAAAAACAAGCCGACGGAGTTTCAAGCGCAAGCTCCGCGGTTGAAGAGATGATTGGAAACATCACTTCCGTAAATCAATCCGTAGAAAAAATGGCTGAATCATTCGAGCTTCTTGAAGAAAGCTCTCAAACAGGAATCGAACAGCAGCGCTTTGTTGACCAACAAATTATGGAAGTTTCAAACCAGTCAAAGACTTTGCAAGACGCAAACCTTGCGATTGCAAACATCGCTCGCCAAACAAACCTTCTTGCAATGAACGCCGCCATCGAAGCCGCGCACGCTGGAGAAGCAGGAAAAGGCTTTGCGGTTGTCGCCGACGAAATCAGAAAGCTTTCGGAAACGTCGTCGGTTCAGTCTAAGAAAATCGGAACAGAGCTTCATAATATTGCCGAAACAATTAGCGAGGTCGTTTCCGCTTCCGCAAAGAGCAAGGAAAACTTCAATTCTGTTTCAAACCTCATTTCAAACACAGACCAGCTTGTTCAGCACATTCGCGCCGCAATGGAGGAACAAAACGAAGGCTCGCGCCAAATTCTTGAGTCAATCAAAGTCATGAACGACAACACGGTTCAAGTTCGCACAGCCTCTCGCGAAATGAAAGAAGGAAACGAAATGATCTTGAACGAAGTTCACCACTTGCAAGACACAACTTTGGTGATTAAGTCCAGCATGGAAGAAATGTCTGCCGGCGCAAAAAACATGAACGACACCAGCGCCAATCTTTCTGACATTTCCGCAAAGGTTAGAGACTCAATCGACAAAATCGGCGAACAAATCGATCAGTTCAAAGCGTAAAGTTGAAATGCCGCTGTTTTTTTGTTATGATAAAAGAACGGCGGCAATATGACTGAAAATCCCCAATTAAAATCGCTTCCAATTTATTCTCACCTTGAAGAAATTTGCCGCGCGCTAAAATCTTCAGAATCGCGCTTTTTAATTTTGACTGCGGAAACCGGCGCGGGAAAATCAACCGCCGTTCCACTTGCGCTTATGGAAGCCTTTCCTAAAAAAATTTTAATGCTAGAACCGCGCAAGCTTGCCGCGGTAAATGTCGCCAACAGAACGGCGACATTGCTCGGAGAAGATGTAGGGCAATCTTGCGGCTACCGCGTTTTTTTGGAAAACAAAATTTCTTCGGCCACGCGCCTTGAAGTCATGACAGAAGCGATATTAACCCGCCGGCTGCAAAAAGATCCAAGTCTTGAAGACGCAAGCGTCGTTGTCCTTGACGAATTTCACGAGCGTTCGATTAACGCGGATTTAGCCTTGGCATTTTTAAAGGAAGCGATGCAATTGCGAGACGATTTATATGTGGTGATAATGTCCGCCACAATCGACGCAAAGAAAATCGCCGCCTTTTGCGCTTCACAAAATCAAGGCGCGAACAAAAGCGCCGCGCCGATTTTAGAAATACCTGGCCGGACCTTTCCCGTTGAATACATTTACAAGCCGGAACTGGCAATCACAAGCGCGGTCAAATTCGCTTTGACACAAATTAAAAGCAAAACGCATGGCGCGAAAAATTCTGGCCGTTCGATTTTAGTTTTTTTGCCAGGCATTTACGAAATAAACAAAGCCTTTTCAGAATTGCAAGCGCTGGGACTTAACGCGCAAATCAACCGCCTTCATTCTTCGATTTCGTTTGAAGAACAAAAGAAAATTTTGTCGCCAGCCGAGCCTGGAACAATAAGGGTGATTTTATCCTCCTCCATTGCCGAAACATCTCTTACGATTCCAGACGTTGCATGCGTAATCGACTGCGGACTTTCGCGCCAAAGCCAAATGAACAACAACGTTGGCGCCTCGCATTTAGTGACAATTCCTGAATCTGAATTTTCCGCGGCTCAACGGGCAGGCCGCGCCGGTCGAACCCAAGAAGGAATTTGCGTGCGTCTTTGGAGCCAAAATGAGCCGCGCCAAAAAAATTCAATCCCGGAAATTTTACGAAGCGATTTGAGCGAGCTGCTTTTGGAATGCGCCGAATGGGGCGCGAAAAATCCAGCCGACCTTGATTGGTTGGACAAGCCCGCCCCTTCTTCGTGGGCGACGGCGCGCGAATTGCTTGAGCAATTGAATTGCCTTGATAAAAACGGAGACATTACAAACTTGGGGCGGGCGGCCTTAAGGTTGGGAATCGGTCCCCGCTTGGCTTGCGCGGCTATTTACGGCGGGCCAAAATTCATCCTTCCGTATTCGCAATACAAGGAAAGCGCGCCGTTCGTTCAAAAGAAATTTTTGGACAATTTGCAAAAGCGTTTGGATGAAGTCCGCTCGCAATTCAAAGACTTGCCAAAAGACGCCGCCTCATTGCCCGACCCCTTGCTTTCAGGCTTTCCGGACAGAATCGCAAAAAGAACGAGCGAGCAAGGCGTCTATCAATTTCCGTCGGGAAGAGTGGCGGCGTTAAAAGATTATTCCGGCGGTTTAAGCCCTGAATGGATTGTGGCGGTTGAAGCGGACGCAGGAACAAGCCAAGGCGCGATTTATTCTTACAAGGAATTGAATTCGGACAAAGCCCTAAAATGGCTTTTGGATCGTTCCGACAAGCAAATAATTTGCGATTTTGAAAACGGCAAAGTAATAAAAACGGAATTTGTTCAATATGGGAAAATAATCCTTTCACAAAAAAACTTAAAAGCGGAAGCCGACGACTTGAAAAAAGCGCTTTGCCATTCGGTTCAAAAAAAAGGATTTGACTCTCTTCCTCTAAACGAAAAGACAAAAATCTTTTTGACAAAACTAAAATTTTACGAACAGCATTTATCGGTTGAGGGCGGCGCGCAAAAAACTTTTGACAAAGATTGGCTAAAAGACAACGCTGATGAATGGCTGGCCCCATTCCTCACTTCAAACAAAATAACGGACGAAGACGTATACAAGGCGCTTTACTATTTTTACGACGGAAGCGCAATCGAAGAAAAAGTTCCAAGCCGAATAACGCTTTCTAGCGGACGCTCGGTAAAAGTTTTTTATGAAGACAAAGAAAATGTTGTTCCCACAATAGAAATTATAATCCAACAGATTTTCGGCTGCTTTGAAACGCCAAAGATTATGGGCCAGCCTGTATTGCTAAAACTGCTTTCCCCCGCGCGCCGCCCCTTGCAAATCACCAGCGACCTGGAAAATTTTTGGCAAAACACTTGGCCGGAAATTTGCAAAGAAATGAAAGGCCGCTATCCAAAACATAACTGGGATTATCGCGTAGTACAAAAAGATTAAAAAAAATGTCATCCTGAACAAGTTTCAGGATGACAATCAAATTTCAGATGACAAGTAAGTTTCAGGATGACAAGTAATTTTTAGGATGACAAGCAAGTTTCAAGTTGCCAAAAAAATTCAAGATGATTTTTACAATAATTTTTTACGCGAAGATTTCGGTGGTCTTAAGCCACTCGGCAACCTTTGTCGCTTCAGCGTCGAGAGGCCTGTCGTCTTTTACAAACTTGCTCATTTTTCGGACTTGGTCGTGAACTTCTTTTGTGAAAGGACTAAAGTCGTCATAGCCTGCCAAGTCAACCGCTTGAACGGCGGCCAAAACGTGAGTGGCAAACTGAAGGTAAACCAAATCGATTTGTTCGGCAAATTTTCGGGCGCTGATTGTTCCCATGCTAACCTTGTCTTGGTTCAAGGCTTCGGTCGGAGCGCTCGTCACGCTGATTGGATAGCAGTAACTTTGAACTTCTCCGCGAATCGCGCTTATCGTAATTTGCGCGGCCTTAAAGCCAAGTCGCAAGCCTGAACGCGGGTCAGTGTCTTTTGTGTAAGGAATCAAATTGTCGGTAAGGCCGTTGAATTTTCCGTCGATGATGATTTCGGCTTGCTTGTCCGAAAGGTCAGCGATGTTGGCAAGGGCCGTTCTCATATAATCGCAAGCCGCGCAAATGTGGCCGCCGTAAAAGTTTCCAGTGTTGTAAATGCGGCCCGCGTCGATGTCAACCAAAGGATTGTCGTTGGCGGAATTTATTTCCTCCGTAATCCACTGGCGGGCAAGCGCCAAAGTGTCGCGGTAAACGCCGTTGATTTGCGGCGCGCAACGAATCGAATAGCGGTCCTGAATTTTATTTTGCTGCTTTACAAAAGTCTTTCCGTCAAGATGCTGAATCTGAGTCTTTAAGAAATCCTCGTACTTAAAAACGCGCTTTGAAGATTTTGTGATTTTGTAAATGTAAGCGGCGCTCGCGATTTGACCATTGTGGTTTTTAATCTTGCTGACCTTTGCCACAAAAGGCGTATCCTTTCCGCGAGTGATTTCGCTTGTGACAGCCGTCAAAAAATCAGAAATGTTCGCAAGCCGTTCCGCCTTTTTTATCGCAAGAGAAGCGACCGCAGTCATAACGCTCGTTCCGTTCATAATCGCAAGGCCTTCTTTTGCTTCTATCAAAAGCGGCGTGATATTCTCCGCTTTAAAGGCCTTCATTGTCGGAACGATTTT
>JAILDQ010000038.1 GCA_024689365.1 Treponema sp.
ACGCGCTTGAGCCACTTTCCGTACTGAACGTAAAAGGGCTTGTCGATTCCAAGCTCCGCTCTCAAAGCGGCCATTTGCTCCTCTTGGAATTTATTGTCGCTCGCGGAATTTTTGGGAGCGCCGCCCTCGCCTTGGGCGCCATCCATAATTTGCTGGGTCATCATTTGGTCAACGATGTCACCGGGAGCCAACTCCATTAAGGCGAACATTGCCAAGCCCAACAAAAAAAGCAAGGCAAGCATCGTCAAAAAACGCCCGGCGATAAAAGAAAGCAAGGGCGAAGCCGACTGGAATTTTTTCCAAGGAAGCGCGAGAAAATAAAGCGTTTTTTTTGCAAAGGAAAAAGCCTTCATTTCTAATTCCTTCCGTTGTACGTTATGGCCAACATTGTAAGGTCGTCAAACTGAGGCGCGTCGCCAACAAATTTGTCAACTTCCGCGCGAACGATTGGAAGCAATTCTTTTGGCTTTGCCGACGGTTCAATGTTAAGCGCCTCCATCAAACGGTCAAGGCCGAACAATTCTTCTTTTGCGTTCGTGGCTTCTGGAACGCCGTCTGTGTAAAGGAAAAGCGTCGAGCCAGGCTCAAGGGTGATCTGGTAATCAGTGTAATTTAGATTTTCCATTCCAGCCAAGACAAAGCCATGCTTGTCTTTAAAAATTTCAAAATTATTTCCTGGCTGTCGGATTCCTGGAAACTCATGACCGGCGTTAGAAGCCGTTATGACACCTGTTCTTAAATCCAAGATTCCAAGCCATACAGTTACAAAAAGGCTTGCCTCGTTTCCTTCGCACAATTGGTTGTTCGCGTCATGCAGGATTTGAGCGGGGGAAGGAACTTGTCCTGACAGAGAACGATTTTTTAGGATTGTTTTTGAAATCACCATAAACAAGGAAGCGGGGATGCCCTTTCCGGAAACGTCCGCGATTACCAAACCTAAATGATCTTGGTCGATAAAGAAGAAATCATAGAAATCTCCGCCGACCTCTTTTGCGGGATTCATCGTTGCGTAAAGCTCAAAGTCTTCTCTATTTGGAAATTCGTGAGGCAACATCGAGCTCTGAATTTGCGCCGCGACGTTCAAGTCGGCGGAAATGCGCTCGCGTTCACTTGTCTCATAAATTAATTTTTGCATATACTGCTTTGTTTCAGAAGCCATCGTAACAAGCGACCTTGCAAGACTTTGAATTTCATCCTGCGTTCGTATTTTAGGATCTTCAAACCAAAGGCTGTGTATATCGTCGCCATTCGCCTTTGAAACAAAATCATGCGCGGACTTTTGCAATCGTTTTAACGGATTGATGACGCGGCGATTCAACCAAAGTATAAGAACGATGATAAATGCAACTGCAAAAACAAAGCCCGCGACAAAAATACGCAATGGATAAACCTTTAGCGTTGCGTCAATGTCATACATGTTAATATCTACGCACATCAAGCAAATTGGTTTTCCTGAGGAATTACGCACTACGATAGAAGTAGTGTAAACGCTGCCCCACTCCGTTTCGTTTGGATAATACCAAAATTCTTCCGGCTTGCTGTTTTTATAAAAGTTCATAAATTGAGCGGCTACTTCCGCCGGAAATTCAGTTCCTGTAAGTTTGCCCAAGCGAACGACATCTTGGCCTTTTGACTTGTAGCTTTCATACTCCTCTTTTGTATTTCCTGTACAAACATACCTCATGTTATCAGTATCGTTCGCGTTCAATGGTTCTAGCATATAAAGCCAGGCAATTTTTAGATTCGTCTTGAGGTAGTCCAAACGTGCCCTAAGCTTTTGAATAGATTCGTCTTCTTCTTGTTTTTGAATAGCAAGTTCCACCGCATCCCAATCAAATCCATTAACAGCAAGCCTAAGGACAGATTCCTCATATTCCTTGTACTTCTGAATCATGCCATTGTAATATGTTTGGTATCCAACAAAGCCAAGGCAAATTGAAAGTAAAACAGTAAAAATCTGAACCGCAATCAAAAGACTTCTTCTTAATTTTTTCTTTGTCTTTTCCATAAAAAACTCCGAAGATTCTACTCTCTATTATATTTCTTCTTTGTCAAATTTATCACAAGATGAAGAAGACAAACAAGCGCTAACGCAATCACAAAAATAAATGTAGAAAGCTTCATATTTCTAGAAAGAAATACCAAGCCCATAACGGCAGGGCCAAAAGACTGGCCGATAAAATCAGTAAAGTTAAAGATTCCCATCGCGTTTGGAACGCCGTATTCCTCACATTCTTCCAACATGGAAAATTGCGCCTGCTGAACAGAGCGGCCAAAGCCGTTCGCCAAGCCTAAAATAAAAATCGCAACGAGCAAACCGATAAAGCTTCCGTTCAGAGCAAAAACCAAAACCGCGGCCAAACTTAAAAGTATTGATGCGTAAGGGCTTACCGGCCCCGTCTTGTCGATTACCCATTTAGTAAGTCCATTTCCTAAATAAATCGCAAAGAAAGAATAAAGCATCATCAAAGCCGCGACCATAACTTCGCTCAAACCGTTCGCGTCGGAATACAAGGGTAAATAATAATAAACGAAACTTCCCATTAAAGCAAACGGAGCCTGGATCAAAAGAATAAAAGTCCAAACCCGGCGACGGCTTAAAAAGTTCAGAATTTGTTTTGGATCATTTTTATTTTTCTCTTCCTGTCTTTTTCCGGAATCAAGGCCGAGGGACTTCCACAAACTTAAGAAAAGCAAAGCGGAAACAATCCACATCACAGAAACTATCGGAAAAATCATACGGCGGCCAACATTGGAAGCCAAGGCGGCGCCGCAGAGCATTCCAAAATTAATTCCAGATATTTGCGCGGCGTTATAGGCTGTGTATCCGGACGTCCTGTTTTTGGCGTCAGGAATCTGCGAGACCATCAAATACAATGAATTGCTTGTAAGGCCGACGCCAATTCCGTCAATGACTAAAGAGAAGAAAAGCAAGACATAAGAAAAAGGAAAGAAAAATATAAGCAAATTGCTCAAGGCAGACAACACGGCGCCTATAACTACGATTTTTCTACAGCCCATGCGGCGAATAAAGCCTTCACAAAAAAGGGCCATCAAACCAATTATAAAAAGGTTCACCGAAATTGGAAGCGCGGCGGCTATGTTTCCGCTCTTTGCGCCCAAAGATTCAAAGGCGCCTTTTGCGATCACCATCGGCAAGAAGGTTGTCGTCATATTATAGGCCGCGAAAAGCGCAAAAACCATTACACGAATATAATAATGCGGGAAACTTTTTTTAACGCTTTCGCCGCGCGCAAGCCTCTCTTCCATTTCCATTTGCGCCTGCGATTTTGAAAGAATGTAGGAAAGCGCTTCGCCCATCGCAAGCCAAACAAAAATCAAAGTTACGACCATGCCCAGCAAAACGTTCTTTTTCATATCGCGAATTTTATTTGTGAGCATAAAGTTTTCGGTCATAACCGAAACGACGGCGCAGACTCGTCCAAAATCATTCACAACCGGCACCGAAACATATGTGTAAGAAGCTGAAGTGTCGTCCTTGCTGGAACTAACCGAGCAAGCGCTTTCATAAATTTGTTTTATCTCCGCGGCTTCGCCTTCCGTTATAGGAAAATAAGTTCCTATAGCTTGGTCAAGATAAGCGCAAGCATAAGCGCCATGTTTTTCATCATATTTGAAAATGTCGCAGTAAATGTTCTTGTTGATTTCTAGCCGAGGATCTATGACGCTCTGCATGTTCAAAATCATTTGACGATAATCTTCAGAAGCAAAATCCGCCGCGCTTTGTATTGAATCCAAGGTAGAAGGCCTGATTGTATTTGCAACCGAATACGCCATGTTCTCCATTTGCGCCAAAATCTGGACTCTCATAACTTTAGAAAACGCGCCGGTCAACTTATAAGTTATGGTTCCGCCTACAATAAAGATTACAATCGTAACATAAACGCTGATGCGTTGAATTACCTTTACGGAACTTCTAAAGAAAGAAATTATGGCATACAAAACAAGGAAAAGGACGCACAAAAGGAAAAGCCCAAAGACCGCCAAAAGCGCGGCTTGTTCTTTTAGCATATCATTATTTTTATTAGGCGCTTCAAGCGAGGAAAAACAAACAGGCGTTACGGTCACGGCGCCTGAATTGTCAAGCGCCAAACGTTTTGATCCGCTTTCCAAATCCAATTCCATGACACTATTGGTATATAATTCCGCATAAAGGAGTTTCTTGGCCCCGGAAGCCTCTATCCAGTTAGGATAAGCGTCAGGCCCTGAACTAAGCAAAAGCCTCGCCTTTCCATACGCATTGTTCTCAAGCAAAAATAAACGGCCTGCCTTGTCAAGCAAATAAATGTTTCCTTCTGAATCTTTTGTCATGTCATTGACAAAGTTAAAGGCATCGGAAAACGGAAATTCTCGTGTTGATTCTACTCCGCTCTTTAGGTCCAGGCTTATGACGCAAACATTGTCGTCGTTTTTTATGGCATAATCCAACTTGCCTTTTTCGACCTTGAGAAGCATCATCTTGTGCTTGTTCACAACGCCGGTATATTTTGTGTCGGAAAAAGTTTTTTTGTAACAGCCGTTCTGGTCATAAACTAAAATTGCCTCGCGCGAAATTCTGTTTCCATCCCAAGCGCCTTCCTTTACATACACCCAGCCATTTTCATCGACCATAAAGTCGTCGGCATAATAAAAGCGATCGGCCTCGTTGTATCCTTGCGGCAAAACAGTTTTTATTACATTTGTTTTTTTGTCCACCACAATGATTCTTGTTCGTTGTTTGTCCAACACATAACGGGTGTCCTTAAAATCGCGGACAAGATATGGGGATTCATAATCAAGAGCTTTTACAAGCGGAAAAGAAATTCTGTCTCTGTTCAAAAAAGAAATGGCGCCCAAAGCTATGGCAACAAGAGTCACAAAGAAAAGAAAAAAGCTTCGCTTACCGTTTGCCATAATCTTCCCTCTTTATATATTCCTTGTACTGCAGCTCAGTTGAAAATATAGAGCGCCAACCGTCGGCGCTTATTTTTATCGGATACAAGAGCGCGGAAAGCTTCATTTGCCCCTTGTGCATTTTTCGGCACTTCCAAAAAGAATCCGTCTCTCCAAGGTAGTCCACTTCCAAAACATTTTTCACGCCCCAAAAATAATAGGGCAAGG
>JAILDQ010000061.1 GCA_024689365.1 Treponema sp.
TTGATTGTTTCTTGACGCGAGGCCCGCCATTTTGGTGAATGTTTTTTCTATGTATTTGGCCTCGCTTTCCGAAAGGCTTGCGCGCGATAAAATTCCCCGCCAAAAATTTTCCATGTCCGGACGGCCGGCGATTTTAAAGAAGCCTATTTCCTGGAGCTTGTCCGTTATGCAAGCCACGGTTTTTTCCAAGCGCGAAAGCTCGATTTTTGTGTAGCCCTTAAGGTTTGGCTCTTGGGCGCGGAACAAATGGTAGCAAATTATTTGAACCGCGTGCGACAAATTCAAGGATTGGAAGCCCTCCGACGACGGAATCGTTACAGCCGTGACGCAAGAAGCCACTTCCTCGTCAGTAAGGCCAGTGCGTTCGTTTCCAAAGACTACGGCGATTTTTCCGTCAGAATCCTTGACAAAAGAGCAAAATTCCTCCGGCAAGAAAAGCTTTCCCTTGCGTTTTTTGCCCCGCCGCCTTGTGGTTCCGGCGCTGATTATGCAGTCGGCCGTGGCTTCTTGGATGGAATCAAAGAATTCGGCCTTTTCCCAAATGTTCGCAGCGTGAATAGCCAAAATTCGCACCCTTTCGTCGTCAAAATCCTCGCGTTTTCCTACTATTCTAAGATGAGAAATGCCGTTGTTGGCCATAGCCCTGCAAGCCGCGCCGACGTTTCTGCTTTCTTCCGGCCTGCAAAGAACCACGTAAACCTTGTCCAAATCCATAAAATTTATTATAAATAATAATTCAAAATGATTCAATAAAAGGGACAATCTTTCCTTATTTATAGTAATGAATTGGCCCCAAAATGCCGAAAATTATATAGAAAAGTTGCCTATAAAATTTGACATTTTAGGAATTTTTTGATAAAATGATAAAATAAAGTTGAGGGAGACCTTATGGTAAACAATAACACTCTCGTTCCTGGATTCAATGACGAGAAAGACGACAGCTTAAAGATTACTTTGTCTAAAATTGAAGACGTTCCAAATTGCATCTCAATCATTTTGAACGGCTACGTGGACACCTACAATTCAAGTTTTTTTCAGAAGAGAATCAATAAAGTTGTCGAAGCTGGTTTTGTAAACTTAATTTTCAACTGCTCGGCTCTCAATTACGTTTCCTCAACGGGAATCGGTTCATTCACAGCCTTTTTAAAGCTCGTAAAGCCAAAGGGCGGCGACATCGTGCTTTTGGAAATCCAGCCAAAAGTTTTTGAAGTTTTCCAGCTTTTGGGCTTTTCTCAATTCTTCAACATCAAAAATTCAACGGAAGAAGCCGTTTCATTCTTTAAGAGCGGCTCAACACAAACAAATTCCCTTTTCCCAAAGATTTTCGCCTGCCCGGTTTGCCAAAGAAAGCTCAAGGCCACCCGCGCCGGCCGATTCCGCTGCTCGGAATGCAAATCCATTTTGGCCATCGACGGCCAGGGACAAGTTTTCTTGGGCTAAATTGCAAGGCTTTCCAAACGAAAAATTAACGCCGCGTATTACGCGGCTTTTTTTTGGCGTGGAAGAATAAAAACGAATGACGCAGAGGAGGTCATTGAATGTCAACTTTAACAGCAATAAAAAAGGGCGAGTCCCTTTCGGCAAAAGCCCAGGCTCTTGCAACAATCATCGCTCTTGCGGCGACAGTTGCGGTTCCCCAGGTCTTTCACTGGTTGGGAGCGGTTTCGGGAGCGGGAACGGCGCCAGGAATCGCCTTTAGTCCCATGCACTTGCCTGTAATCATCGCGGGCTTTTTGGCCGGCCCCATCGTTGGAGCGGCTGCAGGCCTTCTTGGACCCGTCCTTTCGAGCGCCCTTTCGGGAATGCCGTCGGGAATTCAGCTGCCCCTTATGATGGTCGAGCTTTTGGGCTACGGATTGGCTGCGGGCCTTTTGAGAAACGTCAAGCTTCCTCTTATTGTGAACACTCTTCTTGCAATGCTCGCAGGCCGCGTTCTTAGAATGCTTTTGTGCATGGCCCTCTTTTACGCCTTTGGAAAACAAAACGTTTTGCCCTTTGGCATTTGGACGTCAATTCCAAAATGCCTGCCAGGAATCGCCCTTCAGTTGGTCTTGATTCCCCTCGTGCTTTACCGCGTCAAAAACTCAAACCGCGACTAAAGCAGGCGTCTTAAACTTATCAGTCACCCGAACTCCGCCGTCATCCGAACTCCGCCGTCATCCGAACTCCGCCGTCATCCTGAACTTGTTTCAGGATGATTTTGCGCGAATCCTTTGGCGGCGCAGGCTCGCATTTCCATCAATCCCGGCCGAATGCCATCCCCCGCCTTGCGCCGTTCCCTAACGGTCAGCCCTTCGGGCCGCTCCGCGCGGCTCCAGCCGGGCGCGGCGCGTTGGCCGAAAAAGGCTTGCGCAAATAAAAAAAACGCGCTAAAATAGTAAGAATACCGAGAGAGAAAAAAGTGAACAATTTGCAACAAGCCCTTGACATGAATAAACGCCCGCGCCACAATCAATCAATCAATCAATCAATCAATCAATCAATAGAATAATTGTCTTTAAATACAAACAAAGCGGCCCGCGACGGAGGACAAAAAGTCCTTTTTCGCGGGCTTTTTGCGTTTGGGGCAAAAAAAATAAAAAAAAAATTTTCATAAATTAAGGAGGAAAAAAGTGAAAAATTCCAGCAAAACAATCACGCGCCTGCTTTTGGCGCTTGCGGCCTGCGCGGCCCTTTGCTTTGCGGCCTGCTCAAACTCTAGCGACAACACGATTCCTACTGGGGCAACAGGCGCCACGCCAACCACCAATGGAGGCGGAACGACAACGACTACAGAAACGCCTGGCGCTCCTGAAACTCCTGCGACGCCTGCAACATACACAATAACCTTTAACGCCAACGACGGAAGCGAAAGCCCCGCCACCGCCACCCAAACCTTTACGGAAGGAAGCGCCCAGGCTCTAAAGACAATATCCGCTCTAGGCTTTTCAAAAAGCGGCTATTATTTTGCCGGCTGGGGAAGCGGCCCGGATGCAACCCAAGCCTCTTACGCTGACGGAGCCAGCTACACGGCTACGTCGAACGCGAACCTTTACGCCTTGTGGTCGGCAATCCCTGTTTACAGCGTGAATATTCCTGCAATTTCCAACGGAACTGTCGCCGCTAGCCCCGCCACGGGAACCGCAGGAACGGCCGTTACCCTGACCGCGACGCCTTCGTCAGGCTACCAATTGTCAAGCATATCCGTAACGGCCGCCGACAACAGCGCGGTCGCCTTGACCGGAAGCGGCAACACAAGAACCTTCACAATGCCAGCCCAAAACGTGACCGTGAGCGCGAGCTTCACGGCCATCAACTACACAATCACCGTCGGCTCCTTTGAAAACGGAAGCGTTGCGGCGAGCGCCACTACAGCGACAATCGGAACC
>JAILDQ010000086.1 GCA_024689365.1 Treponema sp.
AGCGTAATCGCGCACGTTGTCCGCTGCTTTGACGACCCAGACATCATGCACGTTCGAGACGACGCAAAGGTTGAGGCCGCCGTAGACCCAGAAAGCGACATTCTCACAATCAACATGGAATTGGCCTTGGCCGACTTGGACACAATCGCAAAGCGCCAGGAAAAAGTCACAAAATCAATTCGCGCGCTTGGAAAGGACGAAGAGAAAAAACTCGCGCCCTGGACTAGCGGCGTGGCAAAAATAAAGCCCCTCTTGCAGAACGGAACTCCGGCCAGAACAGCCGACCTTACCGACGACGAAAAGGCCGCGCTTTACGACATGCACTTGCTCACATTGAAGCCGACCCTTTACGTTTGCAACGTTGACGAAGATTCAATCGCCGAAGGAACAAACAAGTACGTCGAAGTCGTAAAGAAAATCGCGGAAGAAGAAGGAAGCCAAGTTGTAGTAATTTGCGGAAAGTTCGAAGCCGAGCTTAGCGACATAAAGGAAGAAGCCGACCGCAAGGAATTCATGGACGCGGTTGGACTCAAGGAATCAGGCTTGAACGTTTTGGCCCGACAGACTTACAAGTTGATGGGCTTGGCCACCTTCTTTACCGGCGGACCTGACGAATGCCGCGCTTGGACGATTCACGCTGGAGACACCGCTCCAAAAGCGGCCGGCGTAATCCACACCGATTTTGAAAAAGGCTTTATCAAGGCCGAAGCATACACGATTGACGACCTTCGCCAGTACGGAACCGAAGCGAAAATCAAGGAAGCCGGAAAGTACCGCCAGGAAGGAAAAGACTACATCGTAAAAGACGGAGACGTTTTGTTCTTCAAGTTCAACGTGTGACGCGGACGCAAAAATGCCTGATTCAATTTTCAAAAAAATATTGAACAAAATCAAAGCCTCCAAAAGCGCTTCGCCTGAAAGCCTAAAGGCCGCGCAAGAGTCAATGCTGAACATAATCAACGCCTTTGGAGCGCTTGACCAAAAGGCAAAGAACTTGTCGGAAAAATATCCCGAGCAGGAAAAGTTGATTCACCAATATTTTGACGAAGCAAAAAAAATCGAGCCGAGCGTTTCTGTTCGCGCCGGAAAATTTGAGCAAGCGCTTCAACAGCAAATCACAAAAGTAAGCTCGCTAATCGATAAAATTTTCACCGACAACGATCCAAAAAAATTGGACTCGGAATTAAAATTGCTCGCGCGCTACATTCGAGTAAGGACAAACGCGGATTCAGAAGAAAGCGATGAATAACCAATTCAACCTTTGCCCTGAATGCGGCTCAAAAAAAATTCAGTTTGTGAATAACAAAAAATGGCTCTGCCCTGATTGCGGCTTTGACCTTTACTGCAATGTCGCCGCCGCTGTCGGCCTTATAATTTGCTCGCCAAACGGAGACGTTTTGTTTGAAACGCGCGCCAAGGAACCGCGAAAAGGCTTTTTGGCCTTGCCGGGAGGCTTTTGCAATCCAGACGAATCCGCGGAAGCAGCCGCCCATAGGGAATGCCTTGAAGAAATCGGAATTGAAGTTAAAAAGATAAAATACGTCGCAAGCTTTCCGAACACCTACCCTTACAAAAACTTCACTTACAAAACCTGCGACTTGTTTTTTGAAGCGAGCGTTTCGCAAGAAGAAGCGGACGGACTGCTTAAAAAAATTTCCGCCGACAAAAAAGAAGTGAGCGGCGTTTGCCTAAAAAAAGTTCAAAGCCAGGCGGACATCGATTCGCTTCCCCTAGCCTTTGATTCCGCAAAGAAAGCCTTGACCTCTTGGCTTAACGGCAAAAAATAAAGGCAAGCCCAAAAAGCGGCCGCGGGCAATCGTTAGCCGCAAGGAGATTATAAAATGGAAAAAACTGACATTCAATTTATCATTCAAATGTGCTGCTTTGCCGCGGCCGCGATTTTTTATTCTTTCATGATGTTGACGCAAAAAAAACGACGTCAAAAAATTTTGGACAAGGCTGGCGAACAGCTTTATCCTTTGAGCGCGCCTCCAAAATCAAAGACAATGATTACATTTTTGGCAATTCCTTGCGTGATGGTCTTGTCTTTCATGATAAATTACGGCGCCTATTTCGTCGTCTTGATGTGCGCGGTTTGCTCGCTTGCGACTTTCATCGTTTGCAAAGAAGACGCTTGCGCCGCCAACACAGGCATTTACAAAAACGCCTTGATTGCAGGCGGCTCTTACCTTGAATGGGAAAAAATCAAGGATGTAAAAGAAGGCCAGTTTTTGGAAATTGAATTGCTTGACGGAAAGAAAATTCAAATTCAAACCGCAGGCGCTGAGGAAAGCAAATTAGTATTGGAGGCTTTGAAAAAAGCCCGCTCCTGACGTTAACGCGCAAGCGTCAAAAAGGCCTTTCAAGCGCTTGACAAAGCGCGGGCAATTTGATATATTATCAAAACATTATGGAGTCTTACCCAAGTGGTAAGGGACAGGTCTGCAAAACCTCTATGCAGCGGTTCGATTCCGCTAGACTCCTTTAGGTCTGCCGAAAGGCAGGCCTTTTTTTTCGGAGATTTGTAGCAAAGCTCGTCTCCGTTTACATATTTGCGGCCGCCCAAAGCGTTTTTCGCCAAGGACGGCCGCGTTTTTTTTTAGAAAAAGGCGTTTAGTTTATTCCGAGCACCTTGTAGTCCTGGGCCTCAACGGCGGCCTTAAGCGCGTCGTCCGACACGTCGCCAGAAAGCTCAACAACTGCCTCGCCTTTTGTGTGGTCGGCAGACGCTGAAGAAACTCCAGGAACGGCCTCCAAAGCTTTCTTTACGCGGGCGTCGCAGTGCTCGCACATCAAACCTTCAACCTTCAATGTCTTCTTCATGTTACACTCCTTGGAAGAATTATTTATATTTGAAACTTGGTTCACTGATTTATTGGCCTTGAAAAAATTAAGCCTCAGCGCGTTTGACACAACGCAAAAGCTTGAAAGGCTCATCGCGGCCGCCCCGAACATCGGATTCATTTTCCAGCCCAAAAGCCAAATCCAAGCGCCGGCCGCCAAAGGAATTCCGATGACGTTGTAAATAAAGGCCCAAAAAAGATTTTGCCGAATGTTTCTCAAAGTGGCGCGGCTAAGGCGTATTGCCGTCACAACGTCCATCAAAGAATTTTTTACCAAAACCAAATCGGCCGCGTCAACCGCAACATCCGCGCCGGCTCCGATTGCAATTCCAATGTCGGCGGAAGTCAAGGCGACAGCGTCGTTTATTCCGTCACCGACCATCGCGACCTCTCCTGATTTTTTTAGCTCTTGAACGGCGGCCGCTTTTTGCTCAGGAAGAACTTCCGCAATCACTTGGTCAACGCCTGCCTGCTTTGCGATAAAGGCCGCGGTCTTTTGATTGTCGCCGGTAAGCATTACGGTTTTTATTCCAAGCGCTTTCAATTCTTTTATCGCCAAAGCGCTATCTTCTTTTATAACATCGGCGACCGCGATTATTCCAAGCAATTTGTTTTGGCGAACAAAAGCGAGCGGCGTTTTTCCTTGGCTTGAAAAATTTTCGGCGGCGTCCAAAGCGGCTTTTTCCAAAGCAATTTTTTCGTTTACATACTGAACGCTAGCGGCAAGCAATTCATTTTGGTCTTGGTCTTTTGCCATAACGCCGCTTCCTGCCAAAGCCTTAAAGTCTTGGACTGGCCGCGCCTCAAGCGAAAGTTCCGAAGCTTTTTGCAAAACGGCTTTTGCCAACGGATGCTCGCTTTTTGACTCAATGTCCAAAGCGGCCTGCAGCAATTCTTGTTCACCAACGCCTTGGGCGCAAAAAATGTCAGTAACGACTGGCTCGCCTTTTGTAATTGTTCCGGTCTTGTCCAAAGCAATTGCTTTTGTTTTACCGGTTTGCTCCAAGGCGGCGGCGGTCTTGAAGAGGATTCCGTTTTTTGCCCCAACTCCGTTTCCAACCATAATGGCGACTGGAGTGGCAAGGCCCAAGGCGCAAGGGCAGCTGATTACCAAAACGCTGATTCCCCTTGCAAGAGCAAAGCCAAATTCTTTTCCGAGCAAAAGCCAAATCACTGTGGTGACAATCGCGATCGTTATTACAGTCGGAACAAAAATGCCGGAAACTTTGTCGGCCACTTTTTGCGCGGGAGCTTTTGTCGCCGCCGCGTCGCCAACCATTTTTATTATTTGGCTCAAGGTTGTGTCTTGGCCAACGCGAGTGGCCTTGCATTTTAGAAAGCCCGACTGGTTGATTGTGGCGCTGTAAACTTTGTCGCCCGCTTTTTTGTCAACAGGAACGCTTTCGCCAGTCAAGGCCGATTCGTTTACGGCGCCGCTTCCTTCGACAAGGATTCCGTCAACAGGAAGGCTTTCGCCAGGCCGAACAAGGAAAATGTCTCCGACAATAATTTCTTCTATAGGAATCGTAACTTCTTTATCATCGCGGAGAACGCAAGCGGTCTTTGGCGACAATTTCATCAAGGCCTTTAAGGCGTTGGTCGTCTTTCCTTTTGAACGGGCCTCAAGCATTTTTCCGACCGTTATCAAGGTCAGAATCATCGCGGCGCCTTCAAAGTAAAAGTCATGGAAAAGCGCATGTACTTTTTGCGCGTCTCCGTAAACTTGCGCCCTTGTCATCAAGAACAAAACCGCGCA
>JAILDQ010000129.1 GCA_024689365.1 Treponema sp.
GCCTTTACGGCTTTGGCCATGTCGGCGTTCGGCTTTTCCGAAGCCGCCTTCAACTGCTTTTGCAGGTCCTCGTTCTTTGAAACTTCCTCAAAGAACTTCTTGACGTTTTCTTTTGCCATAATTATTTCCTCCTTGGATATAGCAAGAAAATGCCGGGTAAACGATTAAAACAGTTTTATACATATATACCAAATCGCGCCAAGAAATCGCGCTCATCGCCCTCTCTATAAGTAAGAAAGCCGCCAATGCCGATAATATAGCAAGCAGTTCGTCCAAAATCCCCATCATTAACAGCAACGCCGCCCCAGCCTACGCCAAAGCCCAAACAAAGGCCTCCGGCTGCTTTACCGCCAGCAACAGCGTCAAGCTCGTTCATGTCAAGCTTTGAGTCTTTAGGCGCTCCGGCGGAAAGGAACTCATCGGCGGTAAAGTCAAAGCCGGCCTTTTTGGCAAGCTCAACAACGGCTTCCGTCTGAGCCTTTACGGCTTTGGCCATGTCGGCGTTCGGCTTTTCCGAAGCCGCCTTCAACTGCTTTTGCAGGTCTTCGTTCTTTGAAACTTCATCAAAGAATTTTTTGATGTTTTCTTTTGCCATAATTTTTCCTCCTTAAAACAGCAAGAAAGCGCCGGCCAAACCTTTTAGGCCTGGCCGACGCAAATTTGGCTTTCTCAGGTCGCTTCCCAAGTAATTCCGCCGCCAATTCCTATGACATAGCAAGCGTTGCCGCCGCCGCCTACGCTGGCTCCGCCCCAGCCAACGCCAATGATGAAACATCCGGCGCCAGCTCTTTTGCCGCCGGCAACCGCGTCAAGCTCGTTCATGTCAAGCTTTGAGTCTTTGGGCGCGCCCGCTGTAAGGAACTCATCGGCTGTAAAATCAAAGCCCGCGCCTTTGGCTACGGAAACAACGGCTTCGGCCTGAGCCTTTACGGCTTTTGCGATTTCGGCCTCATTTTTTTCTGTGGCCGCCTTCAACTGCTTTTGCAGGTCCGCGTTCTTTGAAACTTCCTCAAAGAACTTCTTAACATTTTCCTTTGCCATAAACTTTTTCCTCCTTGGTTATAGCAATCTTCACTTATTCAGACGAAGAACTTTTAAAACGGGCAGTAAAAAAAGAAAAAAAACTTGCGCAATCAGAAATGGCGCGCTAGAATGTTTCTATATTAGAGAAAGTTTTATGAATAAAGTGGAACAAACAAACGCCTATGCTCATATAGGGAGGAGCGGCGATGCCTCTCCTTGACTGTGAGCGAATTTGGCATGAATACAAAGACCGCGTGAGCGGCTACGTTTTTTCTCACATTTCCAACAAGGAAGAAGCCCAAGACTTGGCGCAGTCTGTCTTTGTCAAAATCGTTCAGGCCGCCGAGGACTACAAAGGAAACCCCAACCACGTATCCAGTTTTGTCTACAGAATCACGAAAAACCTTGTCATAGACTATTACAGAACAAAAAAAACGCATTGCGAAATCCCGGAAGAAATAAAAGCGGCGGATTCCGTGGAAGACGACTACTTGAACCAAATGACGCTGGACTATTTGGCCGAGGCGCTGAAAGGCCTTCCCGCCCTTGAGCGCGACGTGATCGTCCTTCACTATTACAAAAGCGTTTCGCTAAAAAAAATCGCCGTCCAGTTAAAATCGACCGACGGCAAAATCAAGCTTGCCCACAAACGGGCCATTGATTTTTTAAAAAATAAATTTAAGAATTTTCTTCCGCCAATAGGAGTTTCAGATGGCAATGTCAGAAGGGTTGTTTAGAAAAAACGCGCTGCAAAAGCTTTCTTCGCCGGAACAACTGGACCAAACGATAACGGTCATAAAATTGCAAGCATGGATAGGATTGTGCGCGTTGGGCGCGCTTTTGGCTTGCGTCTTTGTGTGGTCGCTGGTCGGCTCCATTCCTGAAAAAGTTCGCGGAAACGGCGTTCTTATAAATTCAAGCGGCCTTTTGAGCGTCACCTACTCTTCGGGCGGCGTTGTCAAAAACGTCTTTATAAGCAACGGCGAGGAAATTTTCAAAGGCCAGGTTATCGCCAGAATCGAGCGCCAGGACTTGATGGAAGAAGTCAAGATGGCCGCGCAAAAGTTGGACAACCTAAAAAAGCGCTACGAGGCCGACTCAAAGCTTTACCTAAAAAGCGCGGGCCTTACCGACAGAATGTTGGCCAAAAACCAAACCGACCTTGACTCGCAAATCAAAACGCTGGCCTCGCAAATAAACGACGCTCAAAAAAAAGAGCGCGACATAAAGGCGCTTTACGACGACGGTTTGGTGACCGACTCGGTTTACTTGGAGGCGCGCAACTCCTTGTTCAACTTGCAGCGGCAAAAGCAAGAGGCGGAACGGCAGCTTTTAAACGCCGGCGTTGACCGCATAAAAAGCGCCGGAACTTCCAACCAGCAGCTGCTTTCACTGAGCCAGCAAATCGACGAGGCGCAAATGCAGCTTCGCGTCCAGCAGGAAAGCTACGAAATCGCCACAAAAGTCATTTCGCCGGAAAGCGGAATCGTTTACGAAGTGTCGATAGCGAAAGGCTCCTACATTTCTCCGGGCGCCACAATCGCCGTAATCGAACCGTTTTCAAGCGACGGCTCCGCGCTCGTGGCCACAATGTTTTTCCCGGGCAGGGACGGAAAGCGGGTAAAGCCCGGCATGATGATCGACGTAAGCCCATCCACCGTAAAGCAGGAAGAATACGGCTACATTCAGGGAATCGTTACCAACGTTTCAAGGTTCCCGGTCACGGCTCAATACATTCAGGCAAAATTGCAAAACCAAAATTTGACGCAAGTTTTTTCCCAATTGGAAGCGCCGATAGAAATCAAAGTCCGCTTGATTCCCGACAACCATACGGTCACCGGCTACAAGTGGTCTTCTTCAAAAGGCCCCGACAAAATTTTGGAAACAGGAACCCTATGCTCAGGCGCGGTGACGGTGTCGTCGCAAAAGCCGATATCGCTTGTCATTCCGCTTGTAAAGAAAAAAGTCTTTGGAATCGGGGAATAAAAAATCATGGAAAAAAATTCTTCCCCAAAAAAACAATTCAACTGCAACAAGCGCGTAAAGGCGCCCACGATACTGCAAATGGAAGCGGTGGAATGCGGCGCCGCGAGCCTTGCGATGATTTTGGGCCATTACGGCTCGTTCATTCCGCTGGAGCGCCTGCGCGTTGAATGCGGAGTTTCCCGCGACGGCTCCAAGGCTTCCAAAATAATTTTGGCCGCGCGACGCCTTGGCCTTGAAGCGAACGGCTACAAGCGCGAAATTGAAAGCCTTAAAAACACAATTTTTCCCGCGATAATATTTTGGGACTTCAATCACTTCGTCGTGCTGGAAGGCTTTAAGGGAAACAAGGCTTACATAAACGACCCGGCGAGCGGCCGGCGTACGGTTTCCTACGACGAATTCGACTCGTCCTACACCGGCGTCATCCTTGAATTTTCCAAAAGCGACTCGTTTGTAAAACAGGGAAAAAAGCCTTCGATTTTTACAAGCCTTGCCCGCCGCGTGAAGGGAATGAGAAGAATTCTTCTTTACGTCATATTGGTAGGACTTTTTCTACTGGCGCCGGGCTTTGTCATTCCGGCGTTCAGCCGCTTTTTTGTGGACACAATTCTTGTTTCCAAACTGACAGGCTTTCTAAAACCGCTTTTAATCGCGATGGGAATCACCGCGCTTATAAAAGGCCTTTTGACTTTCATACAGCAAGCGGTTTTGGTTCGCTTCAACTTAAAGCTTTCGCTTTCTTCTTCCGCGCGCTTTTTAAACCACGTGTTCAAGATGCCCGTGGAATTTTTCATCCAGCGAATGCCAGGCGAAATTTGCAACCGCCTTCTTTCCAACAATATTGTGGCCGCGCTTATTTCCACAAAGCTGACGGGTGCGGTGATAAACCTTTTTTGCGTTTTGTTTTACGGAATCCTCATGCTGCGCTACGACGTTCCGCTAACGCTTCTTTGCGTGGGCGCCTTGGCCATAAACTTTTTGGTCTTGTGGCTCGCGTCGGAACCTATCAAGCTGGGAACCTTTAAGGCGCAAATGGAAATGGGAAAGCTTTACGGCCACACGATGAGCGGAATCAGCATGATTGAAACGCTAAAGGCTTCAGGCTTGGAGAACGATTTTTTCCAGCAATGGTCCGGTCAGCAAGCCAAGGTCGTTTTGCAAAACCAAAAGATGGAGCGCCTTTCACAGGCGGTGGCCCAGTTCCCGCAGTCGCTTACGCAAATACTGAACCTTTTGACGCTTTCTGTCGGCGCCCTTAGGGTCATGCACGGCGACATCACTATGGGAATGTTGGTGGCCTTCCAAAGCTTGCAGGCAAGCTTTATGGAACCCGTCACGGAATTTCTTCAAATGGGAAAGGAAATCCAGTCCGGCCAAGCGGACATGAGCCGCCTTGACGACGTTATGGAATACCCCGCGCAAAAGCGCTACAAGGACGACTTTGAAGAGCCTGCCGCCGAAAAACGCGGCTACGGCGTAAAAAAACTGGAAGGCTACGTTTCGCTAAGGAACGTCACTTTTGGCTACGACAAGCTTTCGGCTCCGCTCATAGAAAACCTGAACCTTGAGTTAAAGCCCGGCTCCCGCGTGGCGCTCGTTGGCGGCTCCGGCTCCGGCAAGTCCACGATAGGAAAATTGGTCAGCTCCCTTTACACTCCTTGGAGCGGGGATATTCTTTTTGACGGAAAAAAGGTTTCCGAGATCGAGCGGAGCCAATTCACTTCGTCGGTCGCCGTCGTTGACCAAGACATTTTCCTTTTTGAAGGAAGCGTCCGCGACAACCTTACGATGTGGAGCGCGGACGAAATCGACGAGCCTTCCGTCATTCAAGCCGCCAA
>JAILDQ010000138.1 GCA_024689365.1 Treponema sp.
AGGCGCATAAGGCCAAAGCCGAGCTTTGACATTTTGCTCAAATCAATTCCCATAAAGTTCTCCTCCTTTATTTTTAGGAATTTAAAAGTTCTTTTTGCTGTCTTCCAACGCCTTGATTACTTTGTCGCACCACTCGTCAAACTCAGGGTCCTCCACCTGACATTCAGGATGCGAAAGAACATAATCAAGCGCGATTCTAACTCCTTTATTAAAAGGAATCCTTGTCTGCATTTGCGGAACAATTCTCTTTAACTTTGAATTGTCAAAAACAACCGAAACGGATTTGTCTCCTGTAAGGCTTCCTTCATAGTCAAAGCCAAGCTTGTCGCCAACCGCGCTCAAATATTCAGAAGCAACGTGATAAGCCTTAAGCTCAACTCCAAGCGCGTCCGCAATCGTTTGATAAATTTGATTCCAAGAAAGAACTTCGTCTCCTGTAATTTGGAAAGCCTCGCCAATCGCGTGTCGGTTCATCATAAGGCCAATGTAACCGGTGGCAAAATCTTCGTTGAAAGTCAAATGCCAAAGGCTTGTTCCATCGCCTTGAATGATTACAGGCTTCTTGTCAATCATTCTTTTTATGACTTGATAAAAGCCCTTCTTTCCATGAACTCCAAGAGGAACATTGCGCTCGTCGTAAGTGTGGCTCGGCCGAACGATTGTCACAGGAAAATTTTCCTCGCGATATTTTTTCATCAAGAATTCTTCGCAGGCGATTTTATTCCTGGAGTATTCCCAATGAGGATTGGCCAAAGTCGTTCCTTCTGTAATCACATAACTTGCGGCTGGCTTGTTGTAGGCGGAAGCGGAGCTGATGTAAATGTATTGCTTGGTCTTTCCCTTAAAGAGCCTGTAGTCGCGCTCAACTTGTTCTGGAACAAAGCCGATGAATTCATTCACAACGTCAAATTCCATTCCAGAAAGTTTTTGCTTTGCGTCGTCTTCGTTTGAGATGTCGCAAACAATTTGGTGAACGTTTGCCGGAACGCGCTCCTTTTTGTTTCCGCGATTTAAAAGCCATACTTCCCAATCATCTTTTTGAGAAAGCTCTCTTACAATCGCAGAGCTGATGGTTCCTGTTCCGCCTATAAACAAAGCCTTTTGTTTTGCCATAAAGTTCTCCTAACAATTGCTGTCATCCTGAACAGATTTCAGGATGACATGTTAAAACAAAAATCAGTCCGTCATCCTGAACTGGTTTCAGGATGGAAGGCTAAATCATCATCTTGTAGATTTTAGCGCAGTCGTCTTCGTTCAAAGTTACAAAGCCGGAAATTGTTCCCGGCCTGCCGTCGCCGCGGCAAAGAACTTGAACGAGTTTTGGAATGTCATCTTCCTTGGCTCCAAGCTCTGCAAAATTCTTTGGCATTCCGAGAGAAACAAGGAAATTCTGCAAGGCGTTGATTCCTTCAAGCGCCGTAACTTCAGGATGGTCAAAATCCATCTGGCAGCCCCAAACGCGCGTGGCCACTTTTGCAAAGCGCATTACGTCGTGGTTCATTACGTATTTGAAAACGGCCGGCATTGTGACCGCCAAGCCCGCGCCGTGAGCGCAGTCGTAAAGCGCGGAAAGTTCGTGCTCTATGTTGTGGCTGTTCCAGTCCTGGCTTCTTCCAACGCCGCAAGAATTGTTGTGGGCCATCATTCCCGCCCACATAATGTTGGCTCTGGCCTCGTAGTTGTTGGGGTCGGCGATTACGCGCGGACCTTCGTGCTTCATCGTAAGGAGAAGCGCTTCGATCAAGCGGTCGGTAACCTCAACGTCTTTTGTGTTTGTCAAATAGCGCTCGTAAAGGTGGGCCATAATGTCAGTGATTCCAGCCGCGCTCTGATAAGGCGGAAGAGTCTGAGTAAGGGCCGGATTCAAGATGCTGAACTTTGGACGAATGGCGTCGCTTCCAGTTCCGCGCTTGAACATTCCTTCCTCTTTTGTGATTACAGAGTCGGGACTTCCTTCGCTTCCGGCGGCCGCGATTGTAAGAACAGTTCCAACAGGAAGGGCTTTTTCAATCGGCTTTCCAGTGTAGAAATCCCAGAAATCTCCGTCGTACAAAACGCCGGCGGCGATTGCCTTTGAAGAGTCGATTACGCTTCCTCCTCCAACGGCAAGAACAAAGTCAACTTTTTCTTTTTTGCAAAGCTCGATTCCTTCGTACACAAGTCCGCTTCTTGGGTTGGGCTTTACGCCGCCAAGGGAAACGTAGGGGATTCCTTCTTTTTTGAGGGAAGCTTCAACCCTGTCCAAGAGTCCGGAGCTTTTGGCGCTCTTTCCTCCAAAGTGAATCAAAACCTTGCTTCCGCCAAATCTCTTAACGTATTCGCCAGCCTGATTTTCAGACTCCTTTCCAAAAACAAAAAACGTCGGGGAATAAAATGTAAAATTTTCCATAAGAATACAATCT
>JAILDQ010000216.1 GCA_024689365.1 Treponema sp.
GCGCGGCCAGTTGGTCAAAGCCACGATTGTTTTGAACAAGGGCTACGAAGCCTCAAAGCAGCTTGAAATTGAATTGCAGGAATTTGTAAAAAGCCAAACGGCCAGCTACAAGTATCCGCGCATAATCGAATTTGTCGAAGAACTTCCAAAAACCATCAGCGGAAAAATCCGCCGCGTAGAGATTCGAGAAAAAGACAATAAGGATAAAGAAGAACTTTAAAGCCAAAAACGCGAAGGAGATGAACGGCTGGCAAAAACACTCATTTTGCGCCTGCCGCGCAGGCGGCAAACGTATAAAGTTACAAGGCGCGAAATGTGTGTAGCGACGATATCGAGCGGTTTTGACGGACGTTTCATCGACTGGGAGTTTTTTGTATTTTTTAATTTTATTTACATCAGCCTTAATGCGGCAAGTTCGTTGAGGACTTGCCGCTTGTTTTTTGTCCACTCGGGCGCGAGAAGAATCTTTTTTGGACCGTCGCCAGTCAAACGGTGGACTACCATTTGCGGCGGCAACATAGGAACAATCTTTTTTAGCAAGTCAAAATATTTTTCTTTTGTAAGGCATTCAAACTTTCTTTGCCGCCAATCTTTTTCCAAATCGGTTCCTGCCAAAACATACAAGACCGTAAGCTTTATTCCGTCCGAGCCGCAAGCGACAACGCGGCGGACTGACTCAAGCATCTCTTCTTCGCTTTCGCCGGGCAAGCCCAAAATCAATTGGGTCACGATATGAACGGCGGGGCATTCTTTTTTTAGTTTTTCAACCGCTTCAAAATAAACCTTGGCGTCGTAGCCGCGTCTTATGTAGTCCGCCGTTTTTTGGTGAATTGTTTGAAGGCCCAGTTCCACTGTGACAAAAGTTTTTTGCGACAATTCTTTGATTGCGCCGATGATTTCAGCTGAAAGGCAGTCTGGCCTGGTCGCTATGTCAACGCCGACAATGTCAGGAAGCGAAAGCGCCAAAAAATATTTTTCCCTTAAGATTTGCGGGTCGCCGTAGGTGTTTGTGAAATTTTGAAAGTAGGCGATGTAAGCCGGAGGCGCTTTTTGCTTTTGCGGAAAATCTTTGTTTTTGCCAAAAGTTATCGGTTGACCAAAACTGGCGGCGGCATTGCAAAAATCTTTTGCTTTACTAAAACGCGCGCCGCTTCTTCCAAGCGCTTTTTTTTGCACCAAGGCTTTGGCCTCTTCAAGTTGTTCTGGAATCGAAAGATTTTTTTGCGGCATAAAGTCGCCTGATCCGTTTGCCGAGCAAAAAATGCAGCCGCGGGTGTCAAGCTTTCCGTCGCGGGTAGGGCAAGAGCAGCCTGCGTCAACGGCCAGTTTGTAAACCTTGCGGCCAAATTTCTTTTTGTAAAAGTCGGAAAGCGAAATTGGCATTATTTTTTGATGAAGCCTTTTTGAACGCCGATGTCAAGGGCCTTGCTAAGCCATTTCCAAACGCGGCTCATATTTTCTTTGATTGGAGCGGCCCTTCGTTCAACCGCGTCAATGTTCGCTCCTGCTTCGGCCCAAGTTCCGCCGTCAAGCGCAAGGGAGTTGTTTAAAAATGGCTCCAGACGGTCCATGCAATTTGCGTAGCGGGATTCGGGAGTTTTCATCGCTTCAAATTCTTCCCAAAGGTCCCGGATTTTTTTTGCCACGTCAGGCGGAAGCTGGGCGAACAATTTGTCGGCCGCGACCTTTTCTCGCTCTGCCTTTCCGACATTTGCCGCCGCGTCGTATGCAAAGGTGTCGCCAGCGTAAATTTCAACCAAGTCGTGCGCGATGCAAATTGTGGCCGCCCGTCCAGCGTCAACTTCTTCGTCAAAATAATCTTTGAACATAAGAGCCATAAGCGCGATTCGCCAAGAATGCTCCGCGTCGTTTTGTCGCCTTGAGCCGTCGCCGACTTTTGTTCTTCGTTCGATAAAGGCCATTTCTTCCGCCAGCGCGGAAAATTTTAAGAGGCTGTCCAAGCGCTCGTCGTTTGAAGGCGTGAACGCCGCGATGATTTGGTCAAAAGGTTTTTGCATAGGGGAAGTATAGCGCAAGAAAAAAAAGA
>JAILDQ010000156.1 GCA_024689365.1 Treponema sp.
TGTCGCCCAGCAAGGCGGCTCGTCTCTAAAAATAGTTCAAAAGGACAAATTCAACGCCTCTTTCTATCCGGAAATCGACAGGCAAACGATTTTAAATTTCGCCGACAGCGCCGCTCCGATTGAATGGAACCTTACCTTGACTGAAAACGGCGTTTTGGAAGGGAAGAAAAAAACTTTGGTCGCCATGGGCGGCGTGGTTCAGCCTGCGAGCGTAGACGTAAAGTGGACCAGAAAATAAAGGTCCTCTAGGCGTCTTCCTCATTCTCTTCTTTTAACGGAATCTCTATAGTGAAAGAACTTCCTTTTTTAGGCTCGCTTTGAACTTTTATGTTCCAGCCGTGAATGTCCATGACCGTTTTTACCACCGAAAGCCCGATGCCTTGTCCTTGTTCGCGGCGCGAATTTGTTCCCCTGTAAAAAAGCTCGAAGGCCCGCTCCGCCTCTTCCTTTGACATTCCTATTCCTTCATCGGAGATTGAAATGTAGGCCATGTCTTTTGCGGCGCTCGCCTCCAAAGTTATTTTGTCGCCGGAATTTGAGTAACGGACTGCGTTTGAAAAGATGTTTCCCAAGGCTCTTGCCAGCATCGCCTCGTCAATCCTTACCATTATGCCGTAAGGCATGTCGATTTTTGTGTTCGCTTCTCTTGAAAAAATTTCCGCCGTTGACTTTACGTATTTTTCAAATTCTTCCAATATCTTTCTCAAGTCCTTTTTTACAAGTCTCTTTGTCCAGTCTGTTTCGTTCATTTTTACGAAATTGACCAAGTCGTCGATCATGCCTTCCAATTGGCTTGTCTTTTGAAGGATTATGTCAAGGCTTTGAGACATCTTTTGCGGCTCGTCAAAAAGGCCGTCGGCGATTCCTTCCGTGTAGCCCTTTATTAGGGCAAGGGGCGTCTTCAAGTCGTGGCTAAGGCCCATCACAAATGAGTCTCTTTGTTTTTTTCTCTGCTTGAAGACAAGCCTGAAATTCTCCATATGCTCAAGAAGGCCGGTGATTTCGTTTGAATAGCCCTTGTTCATGGGAATCATGATTTTGTTCTCTACGTCGCCGTCCGAAAGCTTTTTGGCCTCGTTTTCCACAAGGCTCACAGATTTTGCTATGTTGCTGAGTATTTGAAGCGAAAGGACGGCAAAGGCGGTCTCGAAAATTACGGTGAAGAAAATAATAAAGTCGCGGGGGCGGGGCATGGACCTTGTTCTCGCGCCGTCTTTTCCTTCCGCGATTTTCCTTATTCTGACGATATGGATAAGCTCCTCGTTCAAATGCTCTAGCGGAATGGAGTTTATTTGGTATAGAAATTGGCTTCGCTTGTCCATGTTTTTAATGGAAAAGTCCGCCATGTCCATTTTGCCGGAATTCGGTATGGACGCAATCGATGACTTTATTATTCTGCCGTCCGAAAACAAAAAGGCCTCTTCTTGGTTGGGAGGTCTAATCCGCAAGTATTTTGTCAGCTCTTCCTTGTCCTTTTTTGTAAGAGAGCCCTTTTTGTAGCCTTCCATTTTTTCAAGGCTGTCAAAAAGAATTCTTTGCGGCGAGTTGTAAGCCAAATAAACTGCGAATGAGGCCAAGTACAAAAGAGGAATGACGGTCAAAATGACCATGACAAAAAAAAACTGGCTTTTGATTTTCATTTACGCTTGGCTTTCTTTTTGCTCTTTGTCTTCAGGAATTACGAAACGGTAGCCGTATCTAAAAATAGTCTTGATGTATTCCGGATTTTGAGGGTCTTTTTCAATCTTTTTTCTGAGCCTTTGGATGTAAACGGCCACGGCGGTCACGTCTCCAAAGGGAACCTTCCAAACCGCGTTGAAAATTCTTTCAGGCGAAAGGTTTTCGTTTGGATTCCTTACAAGGAAGTCCAAGACGTCGAATTCCCTGGCGCTAAGGCGGACTTTTACGGTTCCGCGCTTTAGAACGCATGAATTTTCAAAAACCGTGTAGTCGCCGAATTGAATCGACTCTTCCGCGGCGGCCTCGGTCTTTGTAAGGCGGCGCATGTTGGCCTCGAGCCTTGCGATTAAGACGCGGGGGCTGAAGGGTTTTGTCACAAATTCGTCCGCGCCCAAGTCCAAGGCTGTGATTATGTCTTCGTCCGAATCTCTGGCGCTAACAATTATGATTGGAATGGACTCCTTGTAACTGGCCCTGAATTTCTTCAGGAATTCCATGCCGCTCATTCCGGGCAAGTTTAGGTCAAGCAAAACCGCTTCCGGCGCGCGGCCCCTTAAAGCTAAAAAGGCTTCTTCCCCAGTGGCGAACACGAGGGGCTCCATTCCTGCTTTTTGAACGTAAAGCGAGATTAACTCCGCCATTTCGGGAACATCTTCAATGATTAAAATTTTGGCTTTTTCCATACGTTGAATTCAATTATAAATAATTTTTGTTATTTGTCAAAAAAATTGTTATAAATTCGGGCAATTATAACTAAAGATTATATAACAGAGTGTTAGATAAAGATTGCGGGGCCTTTTTCCTAATCTTCCTCAAAAAAAATCCGAAAATTTATAAGAATAAACTTGCATTTTTTGACAAGGTGTGTTACTATAAAGAATAGTAGCATAGGCTAAATTTTTGCCTGCGCTTCCATATCTTTATTAGTGGGGAAATAATTAAGATATGATTGAGGTTGAGCGTCTCAACGGAACAAAGTATTTCATCAATCCGCATATGATTGAGTCTATGGAAAGCCTTCCTGACTTGACTATAACGATGCTCTCCGGAAAAAAAGTTATCGTAAGAAATTCCCCTGAAGACATTATAAATAAAATTGTTGATTATCGAAAAAGAATCGGTATAAACACCCAAGAGGTATAAAATGGACATAGCAACAATAATTGGTATTGCCGGTGGAGCCGCTTGTATCGTAATGTCAGTATTGACTTCGGGCGGTACGCTGGGCGGAATCATCGACATTCCGTCTGTCTTCATGACCGTAGGCGGTTCTTACGCCGCCTTGTTTATCCTTTCGCCCTTGAACAAAGCGATCGGCCTTTTTAAGGTTATGGGAAAGGCCTTTAAGATTCCTGATTTTGGCGAAAAAAATCTTGTGCAAAACATTGTAAACCTTTCTGACAAAGCCCGCCGCGAAGGCCTTTTGATTTTGGAAGACGGCCTTGAGGATTTGGACGACCAGTTCCTGAAAAGCGGCTTGCGCCTTGTAATCGACGGAACCGACGGCGCCGTTGTTAGAAAAATCATGGAAAACGAAATGAACCAGACGGAAGCCCGCCACATGGACTGGGTAAACTGCGTCAACCAGTGGGCCGGTTTCGCGCCCGGCTTCGGAATGATGGGTACCGTTCTTGGACTTATTGGTATGTTGAACAACTTGGAAGACAAGAGCTCGCTCGGTCCTAACATGGCCGTAGCCTTGATCACGACCTTGTACGGTTCAATGATGGCCAACTGGCTTTTGACTCCTTTTGGACAGAACTTGATTGGACAGAACGCTATGGAAATGCGCGTTAAGGAAATGGTAATCGAAGGCGTCTTGGCCATTCAGGCCGGCGAAAACTCTCGCGTTATCGCCCAAAAGCTTTTGACTTACCTTGACCCGGTCACAAGAAAGGCCGTCGCCGCGGAAGTTTTGAAGGATTAGTTAAATGGGTAAGAAGAAAGAGCCTGAAAAACCGTCAACAGCCTGGCAGGGCACTTATGGCGACATGATCACCTTGATGCTTTGCTTCTTCGTAATGTTGTACAACCCGTCGGAAATTGACGTCACCCAGTTGGCAACCATTACGGAGAGCCTTCAGATGAACCAGACTGAAAGCACTTCGGGCGGCATGTCCCTTAGCGCCGGCCGCTTGGCCGACTTGGGAAACACCATCAGCGCCCTTCCTTCCGTTGAAAAAGGCCGCTCTCTGGGCTTGGCCAAAAAGAAGGCGGTTTCGCTTTTCGCGCCTGACGTAAAGTCAAACCGCATTACGATAACAAGCGACGAGCGGGGCTTGATTATAACCTTGGCCGCCGACTCTTTCTTCAAGAAGGGCAGCGCCGACTTGGACATTGAGGACACTCGCGACACGCTTTTGCGTTTGAGCGAATTTTTTAGTGATAAAGATTTATTGGAAAAAAACCGAAGATTTAGGATAGAGGGCCACACGGACAAAACGCCCGTGGATCCTGACGAAACAGGCTTCCTTAGCAATTGGGAGTTGTCGGCGGCCCGAGCGATGAACGTATTGCATTACCTTGCGGACTTTGGCGCCCCCGAGCGCCAGTTCTCTGTGGCTGGCTACGCGGACACAAGGCCTAAGTTTGAAGGCGACACGGAAGAGGCGATGGCCTACAACCGGCGCGTGGACATTGTGATTTTGGATGAAGGGCATTTTTAATGCCAATAGATAACGGAGGAAAAAATGGCTGATGAAGACAGTGTAGGCGACGACCTTGGCGACGAAGAAGGCGCCGCGGCGGCCCCCGCTAAAAAAGGCGGTTTGGGAGGCTTGCTTCCTACTTTATTAAAATACATAGCCCTCGCTTTAGGAGCGATCATTCTTATTGTTACCGTTGTAATCATCACGATGAACATAATGGGAAGCAACAAGCCCGCTCAGGCGGCTATTCCGGTGAGCGAGGATTATAAGGAAATCGCGGAAGAGTTGGAGTGGTACACTTCGCTCAGCGAGATTCAAACCAGAACCAGCGACCCGATTCCGGCGAGCGTTGTGGTTAACATTTTCTTGGGCTACAAAAAAGAAGACAAGGTCACTTCGACCGAAATCACAGCCCAGAGAATTCCGATCCGCGACTTCTTGAGAAATTACTTTGCGGCTAAGACCGCCGAGGAATTGACTCCCAGGAACGAAGGCAAGATTAAGATTGAGATTCGCAACGAAATAAACGATACGATTTTGAACAGAGGAAAAATCAAGAGCATTTCCTTTGACAAGTTGAACGTGGTTGCGCAATAAAAAAAAGACAGGCGGGCATTTTAGATGACAGATGTTCTTTCACAGGACGAAATTGACCAACTTCTAAACGCGATTAACACGGGCCAGTCAGAATCCGACGACTACAAGGCGGTTTCCGACACCCGTAAAATCAAAATTTACGACTTCAAGCGTCCTGACAAATTTTCAAAAGAACAGATTCGCACCGTGCAAATCATGCACGAAACTTTCGCGCGCCTTACGACAACTTCGCTTTCGGCCCAGTTGCGTTCTTTGGTTCACGTTCACGTTGCAACTGTAGACCAGTTGACATACGAGGAATTCATTCGTTCGATTCCAACGCCGACAACCCTCGCGGTAATCAATATGGATCCCCTTAAGGGAAACGCGGTTTTGGAAATCGACCCGGCGATCACTTTTAGCATGATTGACCGTTTGTTCGGCGGAACCGGCGCTGTTACTGGAAACAAGAGCCGCGACCTTACCGACATCGAGTCAAGCGTAATGGAAGGAATCATCGTTCGCATTTTGGCGAACATGCGCGAAGCTTGGACACAGGTAATCGACTTGCGTCCCCGCTTGGGACAGATTGAAACAAATCCCCAGTTCGCGCAGATTGTTCCGCCAACAGAAATGGTTGTTTTGGTTACGCTTGAAACAAAGGTCGGCGAAGAAGAGGGAATGATTAACTTTTGCATTCCTTACTTGACGATCGAGCCGATCATTTCAAAGCTTTCTTCGCAGTTCTGGTTCAGTTCTGTCCGAAGAAGCTCGACAACGCAATATCTTGGAACCTTGAAAGAAAAAATTTCAACGGTTGACATGGACGTTGTCGCGGAAATTGGATCAATTAATTTGCCGATTCGGGACGTTTTGAGCCTGAGGTGCGGCGACGTCGTCAAATTGTCAAACACAAAGGTCGGCGACCAGTTGACTTTGAATATTGGCGACAAGAAAAAATATTTTTGCCAGCCCGGCGTTGTGGGCAAAAAAATGGCGGTTCAGGTTACAGGCAAACTCTCTGACGAGGGCGCCGAAGAATTTGAAGAGCTTTCCGTAGAAGGAGATGAAACAGTATGAGTGATGGCGTAATTTCCCAAGATGAAATCGACGCGCTGCTTTCGGGCGTTCCAATGGACGGCCTTAACGCGTCGGGGCAGGTTTCCGGCGCGCCGTCGGTTAACATAGACGCGGCGACTTTGACAAATTTCGCGGGCGAGTTAAAAGATCCCCTCGTTGAAAATTTAAAGCAAATGACGGGCGCGGAAGTTTCTGCCGGAAACCCGACCGCCGAAGCCGCGACTCGCGACCAGTTCTTGGCAAAACTGCCGGAAATGGTTATCGCCACAACGGCCGATTTCTCAAACACAATCAAGGGCGACCACCTTTACGTAATCTCGACTGAATGCGCTCAAAAATTGGTCAGCCTCATCAACAAAGAGGAAAACGCCGCTCTTGACGACATGGCGATGAGCGTCATCAACGAAACTCTTTCAACGCACACAAACGACGAAATCACCGCTCTTGACAAAACCGGAAAATTGTCAGGCTTGGCTTGCAACCCGGCGGAGTCAATCAGCGTTCCAAAGGCGATGGTTCGCATTCCGCAAAACACTTTCGCCTTGTTCACATATCCATTGACCATTGACGGCCAAGCCTACACATTGTGGGAAGCCATTGGCGGAGAAGGCGCTCAGTCAATCGCAAGCGCTTTGGGCGGCGGAGCTCCCGCGGCTCCGGCTGGCGGCGCTTTGAACGCGGCCGACATGGCTAGCCTTGGCGGAATGGCAGGCGGCGCTCCTATGGGAGGCGCTCCGATGGGCGGAATGCAAATGGGCGGCGCCCCGATGGGCGGAATGCAGATGCCGATGGGCGGCATGCAAATGGGCGGCGCTCCGATGGGCGGAATGCAAATGCCGATGGGCGGCATGCAAATGGGCGGAATGATGGGAACTCCTCCCAACGTTCAGTCTTTGCAATATCCAAACTTGATGGGCGGCGGCGCTCCTACGGACCAGGGAAACATCGGTCTTTTGATGGATGTTTACATGGAAATGACCGTAGAGCTTGGACGCACAAAAAAGCCTATCAAAGAAATCCTTGGCTTTGGCGAAGGAACCATCATCGAGTTGGACAAACTCGCCGGTGAACCGGTAGACATTTTGGTAAACCACAAGCCGATCGCCAAGGGAGAAGTTGTAGTTATCGACGAAAACTTCGGCGTCCGAATTACGGAGATTCTCTCTCCGCAAGAGCGCGTTTCTGAATTGAGGTAAAAAAACAAAAAAGCCGCCAGTTTGGGGGAAACGCGGATTGATGATTTTTCAATCCGCGGAAAGACTGGACAAGGCTTTAAATTGCGCCGTTCGTTTTCGGGCTGACGCAAAAAAAAAGGGTGGGAAACATTGACGGTCTCTAAAAAACTTTTGGCGTTCTTATGCGCTTTTTCTCTATTCATTGGCTTCGCTTTTTCGCAAGCCGCGCCTGCAAGCGACGCAAACTCATCTCAGTCAACGATAAACGCCGCCTCGTCTTTGCCTGACGAAGCTTCCCTTCCTATTGGCGACGACGCGGCTGCGGCCGCCGCTCCCGCAAGGCCGAATTCCGGAAGCTCGACAATTTGGGTTTTCTTTAGAATGATTTTTGTCTTGATTGTCGTTGTTGTCTGCATTTACTTTGTGATGAATTTCATGCGGAAGAAAATGAGCGGCGACCAAGAGGACGACGACCTTTTTTTGAGGAAGGTGGCTCAAGTCACTTTGGCTCCCGGAAAAAGCGTGCAAATAGTGACTCTTTTGGAAAAGGCTTATTTGGTCGGAGTCACAGACAATTCAATAGACTTGCTTGGAGAAGTCAAGGACAAGGAATTGGTTGACGCGATGAACCTCAACGCCGACCGCAACCAAAAGAAGGCTCGCGCCAGAAATTTCGGCGACATTCTCGCGATGTTCTTGAACTCAAAAAATTCCGGAGCGAACGAGGGCGAGAAAAACGCCTCTAAGTCCATAAACGATTTTTTCAAAAAGCAAAAAGAGAAGTTGAACAATGAAAAGTAAGGGAATCTTTTTTCTAAAAAAACATTTTTCCCGCCTTTCTCTTTTTGCCTTGATTTGCCTTCTTTGCGCCTTTCCGCTTTCTTCTCAGGCGGCCGGCCGCGCGCAAGACGATCCGAATTTTCCCCAGGGCTCCTCAAGGGGAACGATGCAAATGCAGGGAAACGTTAATCCCGTTCAGATTCCAAACATTGACGTGAACATCACCCGGCCTCAAAGCGGCGAGGAAGTTGCCTTTAGCGTTCAGCTTTTGATAATGCTCACGCTTTTGACACTGGCTCCGAGCCTTTTGATTTTGCTGACTTGCTTTTTGCGCTTTTCGATTGTCTTGGACTTCATCAAGCGCGCTCTTTCCTTGCAGCAAGTTCCGCCTACAAGCGTCTTGAACGGAATCGCCTTTTTCATGACCCTTTTTGTGATGTGGCCAACATTCAACAATATTTACGAGAATTCATTCAAGCCGATGCGGGAAGGCCAAATAGGCGTGGAGGCCGCCTTTGACGGCGCGCAAAAGCCCATCCGTTATTTTATGTATTCCCAAATGGCCGACGACACCAGTTACATAAAAATGTTCATGAACATGCGCGGCCTTGAAAAGCCAAACACTCTTGACGACGTGCCGACTTACGTTTTGGTTCCCTCCTACATTTTGCACGAGTTGACGGCGGCTTTTAAAATCGGAATCTACTTGTACATTCCGTTTATTATCATCGACATGGTTGTGGCGAGCATTTTGATGAGCATGGGAATGATGATGCTTCCGCCTGTTCAGATTTCCATGCCCTTTAAGTTGATGCTCTTTGTTTTGGTTGACGGCTGGGGCTTGTTGACCCAACAGCTTTTTTATTCGGTCTTGAGGTAGCGTATGGACATTGGACAAATTACAAATTTAATGCGCGCCGGCATAATGCAGGTTTTGATTTTGATCGCGCCTGTTTTGGGAGCCGCCTTGATAATCGGCTTGATTGTGGCGATTTTTCAGGCCACAACTTCCATTCAAGAGCAGACCCTGACTTTTTTGCCAAAGATGATAACGATTTTCGCGGTACTCGCGCTTTTGGGCGGCTGGATGTTCGCGGAATTGAGGGATTACACAGTGACCCTTTTTAGAAACATACCAAACTTGTAGGAGAGAATAGTTTTTGTTGGACCAGCTTTTGTCGCAGGCGCCCGCTTTTTTGCTTGCAGCAGTTAGATGCTTCTCATTGCTGATGACGCTTCCGCTTTTTAGCATGCGCAACATTCCGAGCGCGGCGCGGGTGGCTTTGGCTGGCTTTATGGCTTACAATGTTTTGGGTCAAGTGGATTATTCGGCCTACTCATCCTATCTTTTCGCCGAACAGCTTTTTACGGCGCAATTCATAATGCTTTTGATAGGAGAGGCCTTGCTTGGAATCATAACGGGCTTTTACGTTACGATAATTTTTTCAGCCTTTAGCGCGGCGGGCCAGTTCTTCGCCTTTCAAATGGGCTTTTCTGCCAGCGAAGTTTACGACTCCTTGAGCCAAGTTGAAAATCCCCTCATGGGCCAATACTTGAACCTTATCGCAATGCTGATTTTCATGCAAACAAGGCTTTTCCAAAAACTCTTTTTGGGCGGCTTGCTTTCGAGCTTTAAGACCCTCAGCGCTTTTTCAATTGTGAACGACATGGCTTCTGGCGGAGTTTTGACTCGCTTTATGATGAAGGGCTTGACGGAACTTTTTGCGAACGCGCTTGTGATTTCGCTTCCGATTATCGGAACCTTGATGTTGATTACAATCACGACTGGCATTTTGTCAAAGGCCGCGCCTCAGATGAACCTTTTGAGCGAAGGTTTTCCTGTAATGCTTTTGACTTCCTTCTTTATTTTGACGGCGTTGATGCCAAGCTTGATTGACGCTTTTTCAAGATGCTTCGACGGCGGCTTTGCCCGCCTTGAGCAATTGTTATTGGCTTTGGGAGGCAAGAGGCTATGAGTTTTGAAGACATAGACTTGCAGTGGTTTGCCGCCGAGGACGAGGGAAGAACAGAAGAGCCTTCGGACCTGAAACTTGAAAAAGCCAGAAAGGAAGGCCGCGTCGCAAAAAGCCAGGAAGTGAACGGCGGCTTTGTGTTTTTGTTCGCCGTCTTGACCTTGATGCTTTTGGCAAAATGGCTTTTGAAAAACTTTGAGGAAATCTTGATTTTCTTTTTTACGAGAAGCGCCCAAGGCAACGCTGTCAATGGAACGAGCGCGGCTGTGTTTTTCAATTACTTTTTTAAAATGGTTTTGCCAATCGCTTTTGTTTCTGCCTTTGCCGGAATTGCGGGAAACATCATTCAGAACCGCGGATGGATGTTCAGCGTTAAGCCGATAACTCCCAACTTTAAAAAGATTCTTCCGCATTTTGGAGAATACTTCAAGAAAACGATTTTTTCAAAGCAAGGCGCCTTTAACGTCGTGAAGTCCCTTGCGAAAGTCGGCTTTTTGCTTTTTGTGGCTTACAACATCATAAGGTCAAACATGGGCGAGCTCCTTTTCATCGTCCACCAAAACGGAAACATTTTGGGAGCCTTTGGAAAAATCGCATCGATCGCCTTTAAGCTTTTGCTTTTCGCCGCGATTTTCTTTTTGGTTATTTCAATTCCTGATTACTTCGTTCAAAGATCGGAATTCATTGATTCCCTCAAAATGACAAAACAAGAAGTCAAAGAGGAATACAAGGAAATGGAAGGCGACCCTGAGGTTAAGGGCCGCATAAAGCAGGCTCAGCGCCAGCTGCTTGCCTCCAACATTCCGCGCGCGGTCGCCGAAAGCGATGTCGTTATCACGAACCCGACGCACTTTGCCGTCGCCTTAAAGTACGACGCCGCCGAATCGGACGCTCCCATGGTAAACGCCAAGGGAGAGGATTTTATGGCGCAAAGAATAAAGCAAATCGCGCGCGAGAACGACGTTCCTATTGTGGAGAACCGGCCACTGGCCCGAGGCCTCTATGCAGACGTCGAACTTGGCGCTATAATACCAGACAGGTATTTTAAGGCTATTTCCGTTGTGTATAGCCATTTGAAAAAATTTAGGAATAAAGCGGCCGATTGATAGGCCGGCGAATATAAAAAAAGCCTGGGTGGGGACTTATGGCGCAAGAAAGACAGACAAGTTTTCTCTCGTTCATTCAAAGAAATGCCGTCAGCGTAGGCGCGATCCTCGTCGTGCTTATGTTGATTGTTCCGATGCATTCGGTTTTGCTCGACATTTTTATGGCGATGAACCTTTCGATTTCTGTTTTGCTTTTGCTCACGGTAATTTCAACGCCAAAGCCCTCGCGCCTTACGACATTTCCCCAGATAATTTTGCTTGTGACCCTTTTTGGTTTGGGAATAAACGTTTCTTCAACCCGTTTGATTTTGACCAAGGGACAAAATTTTGACGGCCGCATGGTTAGAGCCTTTTCTTCGTTCGTTGTAGGAAGCGACAAGGGAAGCGACGGCCTTGTTGTCGGAATCGTCATCTTCATCATTTTGATTGTAATCCAAACGATTGTAATCACAAAAGGCGCCACCCGCGTAAGCGAAGTAGCCGCCCGCTTTGCCTTGGACTCGATGAGCCAAAAGAATTTTGCCGTCGACCAAGAATTGAATTCAGGCGCGATTACGGAAGAAGAGGCAAGACAAAAAAGAGCCGACATCAGAAGCGAAAGCGACTTCTTCAGCAATATGGACGGTTCCTCAAAATTTGTAAGCGGAAACGTAATGGCAGGCATTTTCATCACCATCGTGAACTTGGTGGCCGGCTTGATTACGGGAATGCTTTTGCGCGGAGAGCCGTTTTCAAGCGCGATTGAAACTTATTCCCGCCTTACGATTGGCGACGGCTTGCTCAGCCAGATACCGTCGCTTTTGCTTTCGTTCTCAACCGGCATGTTGGTGACTGCCAGCAACTCCGAAGAACAATTGAGCGAAGAATTGAAGAATCAGTTCACCCGTTCTGGAACCACATACATAATCGCGGGCGCGGCCATCGCCTTGCTGGGAATATTGCCGGGAATGCCTTGGTACGTCTTGATTCCTCTTGGAGCCATAAGCGTAATGGCTGGTATAAGAATGCAAAGGACGCAAGCCGCCCAAGAGATTGCAAGAAAGCAAGCCGAGGAGGCGGCCGCCGGAAAGACTCAGACGGGACAAAATCCCGCGGACGTTTCGCCTGTCGTTCCATTGGATCCGCTCTTGCTTGAGATTGGCTACGCCTTGATTCCCCTTGCTGAAAAAGAAAAGGGCGCGAAGCTTTTGGAGCGCGTCACAAGAATCAGGCGCGAGGCGGCCTTGGACTTGGGCCTGGTCGTTCCAAGCATTAGAATCGTTGACAACATGACCCTTGAGCCAAGCGAATACACCTTTAAGATTCGCGGAATCGAAGCGGGCCGCTCAAAGCTTAAGATGGGCTATTACATGGCCATCAATACCGGCGACATTCGAGAAGAAGTTAAGGGAGAGGCCACGCGCGACCCGGCTTTTGGAATGCCCGCGGTTTGGATTCCCGAAGACAAGCGCGCCGATGTCGAGCGCGCCGGCTACGCTGTGGTTGACCCGCCGACTGTAATCGCGACCCACTTGACTGAAATTATTAGAAGCCACGCCGCGGAAATTCTTGGAAGGAAAGAAGTCAAGCAAATCATCGACAAGATTGCCGAGACAGACAAGGTTGTCGTTGACGAAGTTTTGGACACTTGCAAATTCACTTACGGTCAAATCGAAAAAGTTTTGCAGAACCTTTTGCGCGAACAAGTTTCAATCAGAAACATTGTCCTCATTTTGGAAACGCTCGCAAACTTTGGCTCGGGCGTAAACACTTGGATTTTGACGCAAAAAGTTCGCGAGGCTTTGGGAAAGCAAATATGCTTGCAGTACGCCGACGAAAGCCACAAGCTTCGCGTCATGAGCCTTTCGCAGGATTACGCCGAGCTTTTGCTGAACCATCAAGTTTTGCCGCCTGACGGTTCAAGGCCCTTCGCCGCTTTGGATCCTGTTGACGGCCGCCGTTGGATTTCAGACGTAAGCGCGGCTTTCGCGGCGATGCAGGAAAGGGGCTTTGTTCCTGTAATTCTATGCCCGACTGAAGTCAGGGATTTGGTCAAGTCTTCGACTGAGCGTGAGATTCCGGGAATTGTCGCGCTTGCTGTCAGCGAAGTGATGGCCGCGGAAAACAGCGTAATGATAGAAACTTTGGGAGAAATAAAACAAAATGTTGAGGGGGTAGGCTGATGCCTTCTATAAGCAAAAGTGATGAAATCTTGTCTCTTACGGCGGACACTTTTGATGATTGCCGCGAAGAGTTGGCCAAGATGTACGGCTTGAATTACGAGATTATAGACAGAAGAAACACCACGCAAAATTACGGGCCTTTTGGAATGCTTAAAAAGCCTGGCGTAAAGGTGAATTACATTGTGAAAAACAATGTCGGCGAAAAAGCCTATGAAAGCGACGAAGTCAGCCAGCGCCTTGTTCAAGAGGAAATACTTCGAAAAATCACTGGCGGAAAAAGCAAGACTGAAATTCAAATCAGTGAAATCAGCAGCAAAATTGACGATCTTGCGGCCGCCATGCAAAATCTTCCGCGTTCTTCCGGAGAGGAAAAAATTGAGTCAATCGAGCGCATTGAGGAAATGCTTGAGGACAACGAGTTTACGAAAGAATTCATAAACTCAATAAGCGCCCGCTTGAAAAAAGAATTTTCACTTGACGATTTGAAGGATTTTTCAAAAGTCGAGCGGCAAGTGATTGATTGGATAGGCGAGGCCATCGAGGTTTCAAAGCCAAAAGCCCACAGGCCGCCGCGAGTGATTGTAATCGTTGGACCGACGGGCGTAGGAAAAACCACCACAATCGGAAAGCTCGCCGCCCAAAACGTCATGCTAAGAAAAAAGACGCCGGACTTGCCGCCCTTGGCAATAACGATGATTACCATTGACAAGACAAGAATCGGCGCCGAACAGCAGTTGAAGACTTTTGGCGAGGTTTTGGACTTGCCGGTTCAAAAAGCGGAAAACGCCGAAGACTTAAAGAGCATTTTCGATTCTGTGAAAAGCGACTACGACATCATTTACATAGACACGTCTGGATACAGCCCCAACGATTCAGAAAACATAGCGCGCCTAAAAAGCACGCTTGGCGTTGACGGATTGCGGCCTGACGTTTACCTTGCCGTGACTGCTTCAACAAAGGCTCGCGACTTGAAGAACATAATGCAAAACTACGAGCCTTTTGGATATACTTCTGTAATTGTGACCAAATGCGACGAAACTACGCGTTTGGGAAACATAATAAGCGTGCTTAATGAAAAGCGAAAGTCAATCTCTTACTTCACCGACGGACAAACGATTTCAAAAAACATAAAGCGCGCCGGAGTTGTTGACTTTTTGATTCGTCTTTCAGGATTCACTGTGGACAGAATTCATATCGAAGAAAAATTTGGAGAAGAATGAAAATGGAAGACCAGATAAGCGAACTTAGGGAAATTATGAAAGGCGGCTCGGAAGCCCCAAAAGCCCATGACGGCCACAAGACAAGAATCATCGCGATTACAAGCGGAAAGGGCGGCGTAGGAAAGTCAAACCTTGCCGTCAACATGGCCATTTCTTACGCGCAGCTTGGAAAGAAAGTTATTTTGATTGACGGAGACCTTGGAATGGCCAACGTCAACGTTTTGTTGAACGTCGTTCCTAAATACAATTTGCTTCAAGTCATCAACAAGCAAAAAACGATGCAGGAAATTATCTTGGATTCTGAATACGGAATCAAGTTCATCGCCGGAGCCAACGGCTTTTCAAAAATCGCCAACTTGAGCAAGGACGAGCTCGATTACTTCGCCACCCAATTTTCCTCGCTTTCAAACGCCGACATAATAATCATAGACACGGGAGCGGGCATCTCGAACAACGTTCTTTCTTTTGTCGCGGCCAGCGACGAAGTTTACGTTGTAACAACTCCTGAGCCGACCGCCATCACCGACGCTTACGGAATGATAAAAATCATCACGACGGAAATCGAAGACCGCGAGATAAACATTCAGCTTTTGGTAAACCGAGTTCATTCAGCGGAAGAGGGAAAGAGAATCGCCGACCGCATCATAAGCATTGTCGGCCAGTTCCTTAACTACAAGGTCAACTACGTGGGCTTTGTTTACGAGGATTCAACCGTTCAAAATTCGGTAATCAGGCAAAAGCCCTTTATCGTCGTCGCTCCCCAGTCAAAGCCGGCCATGTGCGTAAAGCATATTGTGGGAAGAATTGAAAAGACCGAGGCTCCGGACAACGAGGGCGTTTCAAATTTCTTGAAGAAATTTTTAGGCTTTAAAAAATAACATTTTACTAGCATTTTTTAGAAATGTGTGTTATAATATAGTGAATTTTTATGTGGGGAAAACGAATTGATAAAAATTAAGCCTATAATTTTTAGCGCGTGCGGCGCTTTCGTTTTTTCCTTTTTTACGGCTCTTTTCGCAAAATCGGGATTGCCGATAGCGCTTTTAAAGGCCGTTATTTTCGCCGTTGTTTTTGGCGGACTTGCCGTTGGCATTCAGTTTGTTTACGGCAATTTTTTGGCAAGCTCAAGCGCGGCGCCTGAAGCGGCCGAAGAGACAAAAAGCGTTGGCGGAAAAGTCGATTTGGTTGTCAGCGAAGAGGATTTGCCTGACGACAAAGACTCGCCTGTTTTTTTCGTTGACGGAAAGCACATTATTTCCGGCGACGACGTTGGCGAACAAAGTCATTCGCAAGGCGCCATTTCGGTTCAAAGCCAAAACGAGGCTTTGGACGCTGCCGAAAAGGTTAGGGAAGCCAAGGCGGCGCAAAACATAGTCCAAAAGGCGGAGGAAGCCGCGGGTCAGGAAAGAGAGCCTGCAAAGGCGCCTAAAAAAGAGGCTGAAGCGGCTCCAGCTTTCGCGCCTATAAATTTGGCGGCGAACGCTTCTCCTTCCGGACAAAGCGCTCTCGCTCAAGTTTCCTCGCCTTCGGCTTCGACTGGAGACGACGAGTTGGACGACTTGCCTGATATAGGCGATATTGGCGGTGTCGGCGGTGGAAGCGCTTCTCCAGCGTCGGAAGATGACGAAGTTATTGAGGACAGCGAGTTTGCCCAGGACGGAAGCGTTCAAGTCCATAGGCAAACTGAGTTGGCGGACGGAAAGGTTGCTGATGTGAAAGACGCTCCTGTCATGGCGGAAGCGATTAGAACAATATTGAAGAAAGAAGAATAAAAGCGTAGGGTGTGGAGTATATGGGATCAACTCTTGTTGAAGAAAAGACAGAAGACGAAATCTGGAAGGAATACAGGAAAACGAAATCTCCTGACTTGCGGGACAAAATCATCCGGCAATACATGCCGCTTGTAAAATATGTCGCCGGCAAAGTGGGCGTCGGAATGCCTTCCAGCGTTGAGTTTGACGACCTTGTCGGCTTTGGCCAGTTTGGCCTTTTGGACGCCATAGAAAAGTTCGATCCGGACAAAAACGTAAAATTCAAGACATATGCAGTTACAAGAATTCGCGGAGCGATTTTTGACGAGCTTAGGCAGTTGGACTGGGTTCCCCGCAGCGTAAGGCAAAAGTCGCGCGAAATCGAAGACACGATTGGGGAGTTGGAAGCCCGTTTGGGACGCACGGCCAGCGACGCAGAAATCGCGGGAAAGCTTGGCGTAAGCGAAGAGGAATACCAGCAAACGGTGATGAAGCTTTCGGGCACCAGCGTTCTTTCTTTGAACGACGTTTGGTACAGCGGAAACGACAACGACCATATGTCAATCGGAGACAGCATCGAGTCTCCTTCAAGTCTCAATCCCGACGTAATCGTTGAGAGAGAGGAAATTAGAAAAATAATCATTCAAGCCATAAACGAGCTCCCTGAAAAAGAAAAAATGGTCATAGTTTTGTACTACCACGAAGACTTGACCTTTAAGGAAATCGGACAGGTTTTGGAAGTGAGCGAGTCCCGCATAAGCCAGTTGCACACAAAGGCCAACTTGCGCTTGAGGGCGAAGCTTACAAACTTGCGAAAAGGAATCATGTAATATATGGTTGGTCTTGAAGTCATCCGAAAAGACATGGAGGCTCTTCTTGAGGAAGACAAGGCCCTCAACGCAATTGAGGTGAACGCCGACTCCCTTGACGAGGCTTTGGCCGACGCCGCCACTCAGCTTGACGCAAGAGTCGCCAACCTTGAATACGAAATTCTTGAAAGAGGAAGCGACGGCTTTTTGGGCCTTGCAAAAAAGCCCTGGAAACTCCGCATTTACCAAAACGCCGCTTCTTTGGCCAAAAAGAAAAAGGCCGCCGCCCAAGACGCCTTCTCCAGCGAAGACTTTGACGAAGAGGTTAAAATCGTCGATCAGGACGGACTTTACTACATCCGCCATTTTGGCGACTCCATTATGCTCAAGGTCATTCTTCCTATTGGAAAGGGCCGCAGCGTTGACGCTAAGGACATCATCAACGACGCCCGCAGGCCTGACACTATCAGCATAGAAGAAGGAAAAATAAAGGAATACGCGAAGAAGGGCACCGACGGAAAGTACGAAAGCATCGGAATCTACAAGCACATAAAGGCCGGAGACGCGATGCTCATCATCGACGTTTCAAAAGACGAGATGGAGGCCACCGTAACCGCGACCGCTCCTGCAATGAGCGGAGGCGAGATTACCGCCGAGCAAATCAGGCGCGCCCTTGAAACCCAAGGCGTTGTCGCTGGAATCGAAGACGAAAAAATCGAAGAGTTCGTTGACAATCCCGTTTACGGCGCTCCTTGCGAAGTGGCCCACGCCATTATGCCGCAAGACGGCCGCGACGCTTACATCGCCTTTAACTTTGAGACTGACCCGACAAAGCTTAAGATTAAGGAAGCAGGCGACGGAAAGGTTAACTTCAAGGAATTGAACAAAATCCAAAACGTAGTTAAAGGCCAGCCCCTCGCCACAAAAATGCAGCCCGAACGCGGAAAGGCGGGAAAGACCTTGTTCGGCCGCTACCTTGAGGCCAAGAACGGAAAGGACATCAAGATTCCGCTTGGAAAGAACGTCGAGCTTGACAAAGACGGAGTCACAGTCATCGCGAGCGAAGCCGGCCGCGTTCATTTTGACGACCAAAAGATTAACGTCGAGCCGGTATTGGAATTGGAAAGCGTCGGAATCAAAACCGGAAACATCGACTTTTTGGGAAGCGTTATCGTCAAGGGAAACGTGGACGACGGCTACGAAATCAAGGCGACCGGCGACATCGAAATTTCAGGCACTGTCGGAAAAAGCTTCATCAAGAGCGAAAAGGGAAACATCATCGTTTCCGCCGGCATTTTTGGCCACGACGAGGGAGAGGTTCACTGCGGAAAATCCTTGTGGGCCAAATTCATCCAGAGCGCCAAGATTGAGGTCGAAGAATTTTGCATTGTTTCGGACAGCATAATGAACAGCGAAGTGAGCGCGATGAAACGCATCGTTCTTAACGGAAAGAAGGCGCAGATTACGGGCGGCCACTTGTTCGCCACTGAAGAGATTGCGGCCAGAAACATCGGCTCGCCAGGCGGCGGAACCGAAACGATTTTGGAAGTAGGCTTTGACCCCCGCGCCAAGCACAGATTGGAATTCATTCAGGGCCAGCAAAACGATTTGGTTCGAGAGCTTGAAGACGTTGAGAACAACTTGCTCACTTTGGAGAATTACAAAAAGGCTAGAAGGACCCTTCCCAAAGACAAGGAAGAGACTTTGGCCCAGTTGAAGAACCGCAAGCAGGAAATTACTATCGAATCCGAAAAGATTTCTGAGGAAATTGACCAAATACAAGAACATTTGCACGAACTTAAGGTTTTTGGAAAGGTAAAGGCTGAAGGAAGCGTCTTCGCGGGCGTCAAGATTTACATTCGAGACACCTTGCAGGAAGTCCGAGCCGACACAAAGAACGTCACTTACTTTATGGAAGGCGGCTTTATCCGCACCGGAAAGTACGAGGCGCCTGACATGACCGGCCTGCAAATGCCGGAAGGATATTCAAGTTAATGGCAATCGCTCCGATTGACCTTCAGACGATGTATTCTCAAATGGCAAACGTCGCCCAAAGGGTGGCCAGCGAGGGGCAGGGAGCCGCCTTGTCCCAGTCGATTCAAACTCAAAGCATCGTGAACCAAAATCTCCAGCAGTCCCAAAGCGTTCAAAAAACCGCGACGAACGAGGCTCAAACCGGCAAAATCAAGGCCGACGCAAAGGGCGCCCAAGAAGGAGAAGAGTCTTCAAAAAAGAAAAAGGACAAGGCTCCGGAAGAGCCTGAAGAAAAAAAAGAGTATGAGATAAGGGACCCCGCGCTTGGAGTTCACATAAACATCACGAGGTAAAAAAGTGGGCGTTTTTTTAGTTTCTTCCCTTACATTGATAAACTTGCTTTTATGGCTTGTTTTTTTAATCCGCTTTAAAAAACTTTTTTCCGCCGACGACATAATGAACAATTTTCGGGACGGGATGGATAGTCTCCTTAAAGACGCTCAGAGAAACACCCTTTCTAACATAAATCTAATTGAAGAGAAAACCAAGGAATTGAAGGCCGCCAGCGCGGAGGCGGAACGAAAAGTGGCCATTTTGCGCCACGAGCTTCAAAACGCCGAAAAAAGCGCCGCCTTCCAAGCCCAGTTAAGCCTAAAGACCGCCTCGGCTTCCTTGCAGGGCGCGGCCAAGGCTCCGGCAAAAAGAAGCAGGACAAGGGCTTCAAAAAGCGCCTCTTCAAAGGTCGCCGACGCGTACAAGCAAAACGAGCTTCCCGCCGAGGACGAGGCTTTTGCCCTTACAGGCCTTTTTAAGGAAAACGCGGAAAAAACGCTTTTCGACGCGCCTCAAATCACTGTTACGGAAGAAGGCGACGCTTACGGAAAGGTTCCTGTCTTGAAGACGGAAATAGTCGCGAGCGACAATCCTATAAAGCTCAAAAAGCCCTTTGCCCGCCGAGTTAGGGAATTGGCTGACTTGGGAAAAAGCGTTGAGGAAATCGCCTCGGCCACAGAACATTCGACAACCGAAGTTCAGCTTGTGCTGGACATGATTTAGGCTTAAAGCGGAATATATATTAGGAGCGTTTGTATGAGCGTAAAAAAGCAAAAATTAGGAACCTTGGCTAACGGTGAAGAAGCGCATTTGTTCACTGTTTCAAACGGAAAAATGTCCTTTACCGTGACTGACTACGGCTGCACCCTTACGGGAATCTATCTTCCACAAAAAAACGGCCCAAAAAGCGACATTCTTTTGGGATATTCAACCTTGCCTGAATACGTTATGTCTGACGGATATTCATTCGGCTCGATTGTTGGACGTTTTGCCAACCGCATCGGCGGCGCGTCTTTTAAGGTTGACGGAAAGGCGTATTCACTCGACAAAAACGACAACAAGATAAACACTTTGCACGGAGGCTACTTCCGCTTGGACCACCAGATTTGGAAGGCAAAGGCCGTTGAGACCAAGTCCTCTTGCGGAGTCGAATTCAAGCGCCGTTCTCCTGACGGAGAGCAGGGCTTCCCAGGAAACCTTGACGTAACCGTAAGCTACACCCTTAGCAAGGACAACAAGCTCACCCTTCAATACAAGGCAAAGACCGACAAGGCCACTCCTGTAAACTTCACAAACCACGCTTACTTCAACCTTGCCGGATGCGGAAGCATTCTTGACCACGAATTGCAGTCAGATTGCAAGGGAATTTTGGAAGTTGACAAAAACTTGATTCCAACCGGAAAAATCCTTGACGTCGCCGGAACGCCCTTTGATTTTTCAAAAGCCAAAACGATTGGCCGCGACATAGACAAAGTGGCTCCTGGCTACGACCATTGCTACGTAACGCCGGCCTACAAGGGGAAGGGCCTTGCTCCTGACCCAAAGAAAATGGTTTTGGCGGCGGTTCTTTGCGACCCAAAAAGCGGCCGAAAGATGACCGTTGAGACAAACCAGGAAGGCGTTCAGTTCTACACCGCCAACTGGGTTGAAGGCATTCCCGGAAAGAACGGAATCCGCATGCAAAAGCACGGAGCGATTTGCTTGGAAACCCAGCGCTTCCCCGACGCCCCCAACAAGCCTGACTTTCC
>JAILDQ010000171.1 GCA_024689365.1 Treponema sp.
TGTCGCCAAAGACTCTTCCATCGAAAAGTTTGAGGACCTCAAAGGAAAGAATGTTGCCGTAAAGAACGGAACAGCCGGAATGGACTTTGCCAATTCGCTTAAAGACAAGTACGGATTTACAGTTACTGTTTTTGAAGACTCGCCGACAATGTACCAGGACGTAGTTCTTGGAAACAGCGACGCTTGCTGCGAAGACACTCCGATCATCGCTTCCAACATCAAGGAAGCCAAGCTTCCGCTCAAGATTCCCGCTGGAATGGAAAGCGAAGGCGCTCCTTACGGTTTTGCCATCATGGACGCAAAGAACCAGGAATTGCTTGACATGTTCAACAAGGGCTTGGCCAACATTCGCGCCAACGGAACTTACCAAAAGATTTTGGACAAGTACTTGAAGTAGGAATTGTCAAAGCGCGTTTTGCGTGAATGAACCGCTCCTTTGTGGGGCGGTTTTTTTTATTTAAAAACTGTGCTATAATTATTGGCAGAGGTTTTTCCATGCCAAAAATAACCAAAAAAATAAACGCCGCGATTATCACTTTCACTCTCATACTTATGTTTGTAAACGTGGCCCTTGATTATTTTCAAATAAGAACGATTTTGAGCGAAACTTACGACAGGTTTTTGATTCAAAATTCTTATACGGCGGCTTCGTATTTTAAGGGAGACAAGCTGGCTCAATTTGCAAAAGAAGGAACCAAGTCTGAGGAGTACAAAGACTGCCTTATCAAATTGGCGAACTTGGCGGAAAACTCTGACATAAGTTTTTTGTATGTAATCATTCCTGACATGCCCGATTGCAAATACAAGACTTACGTTTTTAACATTGTGAATTCAAAGCTCAGATACAAATACAATCCTTATCCAGCCGGCTATCGCGAAGACACAAAGCCTTCCGGTTCTGCAAGATACAGAAAATTGATGGAACAAGGCGGCCTTGTAATAGACAACGATTACTTTTCGCACATAGGCTCGCGAACGAGAGTGTCTTTGGCTTTGCGCGATTCCACGGGAAAAAATGTCGGCATCATTTGCGTGGAAAAGCATTTGGACAGCGTTGCGGAAATTTTAAGGTCGTACATGCGCATTGACTTGATTTACACTCCCTTCTTTGCAATGGCCTTTTTGCTTTTTTTCAGCCTTTACATAGGCAAAAAATTTGTAAAGCCGATTGTAAGCATTACAAAAGAAGCGGACAGCTTTGCTTCGCACGACGCGCATTTTTCTGACAAGTTGAAGGAGATTCACAGCAACGACGAGATTGAGACCCTTGCCCGCTCAATTGAAAAAATGGGAGTGGACATTCAGGTTTACATCAAGGACTTGATGCGCGTCACCAGCGAAAAAGAGCGAATCGGAGCGGAGCTTTCTGTCGCAAGCGGAATCCAAGCGGGAATGCTGCCTAAAAATTTTTCGCCTTACGATGATTATCCAAGCATTCAGCTTTACGCCAGCATGAAGCCTGCCAAGGAAGTTGGCGGAGATTTTTACGATTTTTTCTGGACTGAAAAAGAAAAGCTTTGGCTTGTAATGGGCGACGTTAGCGGAAAAGGCGTTCCGGCCGCGATGTTTATGGCTATCGCAAAAGTCTTGATAAGAAACGCGGCCACTTTGGATTATTCGCCTGCCGAGCTTTGCAACCGCGTCAACAAACAGCTTTGCCAAGAAAACGAAGAGGGCCTTTTTGTAACTTGTTGGATTGGCTGCGTGAACCTTTCTACTGGCAAAATGAAATTTGTAAACGCGGGCCACAATCCGCCGGCGTTTTACGACGGTTCGTCATATAATTTCTTGACTCAAAAAAGCGGAGTCATGTTGGCGGCCTTTGACAATTCAGAATACATCGAGCATGAAATTCAAATTGAAAAAGGAAGCCGCTTGCTCTTGTATACTGACGGCGTGACTGAGGCGCAGAACAAAGACAAAGAACTTTTTGGAGAAGCCCTGCTTTTGGGCGCTTTGGCAAAAACCGCCGCGCTTTCGGCAAAAGACACGATAACTCTTTTGAACGCGGAAGTTGAGCGTTTTGCAAACGGCGCTCCGCAAGCGGACGACATAACCGCCCTTGAATTTGAGCTTGACGACTTTTATTCAATTCCCAGCGAAGAAAAGTCTATTACCCTTCCGGCTTGCGACGAAAAGTTGACGGACGTTTTGGACTTTATAAAATCCTGCCTTCCAGATAATGTGGCAAACGAGCATTTGAACAAAATTGAGTTGGTGGCGGAAGAGATTTTTGTAAACATCAGCCACTACGCCTATGACGAAACGGGAGACGCTAAAATCATTTGCAAGCGTTTTGCGGATGAAAAAATAAGAATCACATTTATAGATAGCGGAAAGGAATTCAATCCTTTGGAGATGGCCGAGCCTGATTTTACGCTTAGCGCGGAAGAAAGGCGTTTGGGCGGTTTTGGAATTTATTTGACCAAGCAATTTATGGACAAAGTTTCGTATGAACGAAAAGACGGAAAAAACGTTATGACGGTTGAGAAAAGATTTTCTTGACAAAGCAAAGGGGTTTGTTTGCCCCTTTTTTCATTGATTGAACTATCGTTCGATTGTCAACAGTTTGTCCATGTTTGTGGCTTCAAGAACTTGCATGCAAAAGGCGGAAGGATTTTTGATTATCAACTTTCCGTTGTTTGAAACCATAATTTTATGGGCCAGCAAAATGTCGCGCAGTCCTGTGCTGGACATGTATTCAACGCCGCTTAAGTCCAAATTCATCGCTTTGTTGTCTTTTGCGCCTTCTCTGATGGCGGTTTCAAGCTGAGGCGCCGTGTTTGTGTCCAAACGGCCAGAAACCATAATGTCGATTATCGCGCCGTGTTGTTTTGTCGTTATTTCCATTCGCTTTTCCTCGATAAAGATTATACAACGGAATTCAAATTTTTTGAAGAGCAAAGCGTTTTTTTCTGCAAAAAAACTCAAAGTATGTTACAATAATAAAGATAAGGAAATGCACTATGACTAACTGTTTAAAATGCGGAGCGTCGCTTATACCAGGCGCGAGATTTTGTTCAAATTGCGGAAGTCAAATTGAAAAGCCGATTCCTGTAAAGCCATGCCCTAAATGTCTTTCTGGAATCGACGTTAACGCCCTTTATTGCCCTTGGTGCGGAACGAAAAACGAAACGCATGAAAAGCCAAAGAGGACCATTGAAATTTCTTCAACAATTCCAGACATGATTAACATTGACGGCGGGTCCTTTTTTATGGGAACCGGAGAATTATCGCACACAGTTGAACTTACTTCATTTAAAATGTCAAAGGCTCCAATCACGCAAGCCCAATACAAGTATGTCAGGAATTTAACGCCTTCAAAATTTCAGGGAGATGACTTGCCTGTTGAAATGGTTGACTGGTGCGACGCGGTGATTTATTGCAACACCCTTAGCTTGATGATGCGCTTGACGCCTTGTTATTCAATTGGAAACACGACGGACCTTTCGCAATTGTCAAACACCAGTCCTGTATGGAAACGCTTGACTTGCAATTTCTTGGCTACAGGATTTCGTTTGCCGACAGAAGCTGAATGGGAATACGCGGCTCGAGGCGGAAAGAAAAAGAGCGGCAGCCTTTACGCTGGCTCCGACAACATTGACGAAGTGGCTTGGTACGGCGAAAACGCGATGATTGCAAGTCATCCTGTTTGCGAGAAAAAACCGAACGCCTTGGGCCTTTATGATATGTGCGGCAATGTCGCTGAATGGGTTTTTGACGAATACAGCGAATATGAAAAGCAAAAGCAAATCAATCCGCATGGACCGTCTTTGATGAAGAACGTTCACGTTAAGCGAGGCGGAAGCTGGCTTGACGACGCGGAACAGTGCAATGTATTTTTTAGAAGCTCCAGCGTTCAAGTTGGAAAAAGCAGCAACCTTGGATTTAGGGTTTGTTGTTCCATTGCGCAGCCTGTGGTATAATAAAGTTTAAGAGGATTTTATGTTTTTTATTTTTAAAACGTATTTTTTTATGTTAATCGCGTCTTTGGGCAATACGCTTTTGCTTGCCCTTTTTGCGTTGATTTTTGCGATGATAATCGGCTTGATTTTTGCCTTGATGAATGTAAGCCGCAGCAAAGTTTTAAATGCAATCGGAACGATTTACGTTGACGCGATTCGCGGCGTGCCTTTGATTGTTCTTGCCTTTTTCATTTACTTTGGCGTTCCTCAAGGAATGAAAATGATTTTTGAGGATTTTAGGCTGCCCGCGCTTCAAGCTGGAACAATCGCGCTTGCGATG
>JAILDQ010000196.1 GCA_024689365.1 Treponema sp.
CTACCCCTTTTGGCACAACAAGGACTTGTCGATTCAAGGCGGCCAAATGACTCAAAACTGCCGCGCGGCCTTGTGGTATTGCGAAAACGTCAAGATTGACGGCTTGGAAATGTTCGGCATAAAGGCCTTGCGCGAATGCAAAAACGTCCTGATAAAAGACTCTAAAATCGATTCCCCGGAATTCGGCTGGTCGCTTGACGGCGTTCAAATGAAGAATTCCTCCGCAAAAAGCGAATACTTTATGATGAGAAGCCGTGATTTGGACTTTGAAAAGGTTCAGCTGAACGGAAAATACTCCTTCCAATACATAAAAAACAGCCGCTTTGAAAACTGCGACTTTGACACAAAGGACGCCTTTTGGCACGCAAAAAATATCGTTGTAAAAGATAGCGTTATAAAAGGCGAATACCTGGCTTGGTATTCAGAGAACGCCACCTTCATCAATTGCAAAATCAGCGGAACCCAGCCCTTTTGCTACTGCAAAAAGCTTCGCCTGATAAATTGCTCGATGGAAGGAACGGACTTGGCCTTTGAAAAGTCTACGGTCAAGGCGCAAATCACAAGCCCAATTATAAGCGTGAAAAACCCAACGGCAGGCTGCATCAAGGCGCCTTCAATCGGCCAAATAATCCGCGACGACCCAAAAAGCCGTGCAAAAATAATTCTTTGACATTATCAAAATCTGCGTTATAATTGTAGAGTAGCGCATATTTTTTTCTCAAAACGCAACTTTTACGCGCAAGATTTGTTTTACTTACATCAGGAAGGAATTATGAAAGCAAAAGCATTTTTATTGGCAACCGCCTTGGCCTTGATTTCGGGCCTGGCCTTTGGAATGTCAAAGAATCAATCCAAGGTTGAAGTTGTAGGCGTTTTGGAATGGTACGGAAACGCGCCGTTCGCGCGTCTTGGACTAAAGGACAAAGAGCAAAACCTTTATTATTTAAAGGCCAGCGACGAGGACTTGAAAAAAATCGGAGCCTTGAGCGGAAACATAGTTTCTGTCAATGGAATTCTCACTGGGGAACAAGCGCCTGTTGAAATGGCAAGCGCCATTGTTCTTAAAGTCAAAAGCTGGAAAAAGGCCGGCAAATAAAATTAAGGAGGAAAGGCGCTTTTCGCGCCATAATTTTCTATGTTTAAACATAAATTAAGATTGATGAAAATAGCAGGAGCGGCTTTAGCCCTAACGCTTTCCATCGGCCTTTCAGGCTGCTTTTCTAGCGGCGATGACGGCTCTGCAATTTGGACAGACCTTTTTGGAAATTATTTGGCGAGCAACATGACGCGGTCGCAGGCTACCGTCGCCACAAGCGGCTCGGCAATCACCGTCTTGCCGACAACCTCTGTCCTAACCATTTCCGGCGTTAAGGGAAAGACGATTTACATGACGCGAACAAACCCATATCAAACAACGCTGGGAGCAAGCTATTCCAGAGCCGTAAAAAACAAATCAGGCTTTTCTTCAAACGCGGCTCAAAGCGCAAAATTTCTTGATTTTGAATCCCCAGCCGAAAGCAAAAGCGTGACAGAAAAACTTTACGACTTTTTCCTTAGCCAACGGGGCAAAAATTCGCTTTCAAAAAGCGTGAATAACCAAATCCAAGCGTCCGCCGCGCGAAATTACAGCGTTGGCGACACAGAAACCTTTTACTCACTAAACCCACAAGCCATGGCGAATGGCAACGCGCGATTTGACACGCTGACCTACAAGCTTTTGGTCACCGGCAACGACTACAACATTTGGGTAAACACAGCCGACACATATTACACGCAAAACATAAGCGGCTTTACGGCAAAAGCCCAGGCCTTGGGAACAAATTTCATCAACGGATACGGCCTTGTAAAGCATATTTACGGAGAGGCTTCTGACTACCTCTATAAAGAATCTGGAGAAAACATTGTAAAGAGCGCTCCGATGTCAACCGCTTCAAAGACAGGCGAAAAAGTGAACATCATGCTTTACTATTTCATTGACGTGGGAGGAGCCTACGGTTTTGTTTACCAGGCCGATTTTGTTCAAGGCTACACAGGCAGCAATGAAGGCCGCTTCTTGTACATGGACTCAAAGACACTTATGAATGACAACGCAAATTGCCTTTTCACCGCCCAGCACGAGTTTTCGCACGCAATTTCCTTCACGCAAAAAACGCTTTTAAATGGCGTGGCATGGACTTATTGGTACGGAGAGCTTCTTGCGATGACTTGCGAAGACATGATGCAAAATTACTTTGGAGTGCTTGATACAATAACTGACAAAAACGAGGCAAACAACATAGGCAGCTCGCCAAAGGGAAGATTGTCCAGAGGAAACGAAATCGCGTCTTTTAACGGCCTTACAGGCGTATCTTCCGTAACCTACGCGGCGGCCTTCAAGTTTTCGGCTTGGCTTACCAGAAATTTTGGAGGCGTAAAGCTCATTAAGGAAATGGCTCAAAACGCATACGTTGACATGGACTCAATTCTTCGAGCCGTGAACACCGTAAACGGAACAAATTACACTGCGGAAAGCCTCTTGCAAAAATTCGCGGGCGACCAGCTGGAAGAAGCCACGAACAGCGGAATGAACAAAGACGCGCCGACTTATTCCGGCCAAAGCGCCTACACTTGCTCTTACGGCGCAAGCCAAACTTACGATTACCTCCTTACGGCCATAAACCTTTGGGGGCCCTTTTACGGTTGGTGCAATACAATATCACCTTCGTTCAGCGCTTATATAGCAAACGAAACCATGCCCTTTACAGACCTTCCAACCGCCAATATTTACAGAGACAATAACTGGGGTGAAAACACTCCTACAATCGCTTACAAGGGCCCCTTAATGTTAAATGCGGGAAACTTAACTTACGACATAGGCCCATACGAAAGCGCCCTTGTAAAAATTGGAAGAGCAAACTCAAACTCAGTGACGTTAAATTTCAAGGCCACAGGAACAACTTTCAAAGACACTGTGACCATTTGGGTTAAGTAAAAAGAACTTGCAAAGGCAAAAAAGGCGGATTCCTTTGGAATTCCGCCTTTTTTTGTTTTTTTTCACTATTTTTTGCCATTATCCGTAACCTTTTTGCCCTAAAATTGCTTATTTTATAGTTACAGTCAAGCGGTACATAATGAAAACCTCCAGGGCGGCGGCTGATTTTCTCCTTTACAGCCGCCGCTTTTATTTTAAACGCCTCGTTTCAAGGCAAA
>JAILDQ010000258.1 GCA_024689365.1 Treponema sp.
CGTTTGCAAGAATCGCGCGGCAAAAAAGTTCGGCGGCCTTTTGGAAAACCAAGCTCATTGAAATCGCCTCGTCGCCCTTAAAGTCGCTCAAAACGTAATCGGCTATGTTCGCGCCGGCCGGTTTTGAAATGCCAAAGCGCAAGCGCCAAAAATCGGCGGTGCCCAGATTTTCTTTTGTGGAACGAAGGCCGTTGTGGCCGGCAAGTCCGCCCGCCCACTTCAAGCTGAAAGTTCCAATCGGAAGTTCAAGCTCGTCGTGGCAAACTAAAATTTCTTTTGGCTCAATCTTAAAAAATTGGGCAAGCTTTGAAATCGACTCGCCGGAAAGATTCATCAAAGTCCAAGGCTTTAAAAAATAAATTTTGTCGGGCGGATTTTTTGGAAGGACAAGATTCCCCTCCTTGTTCAAAAGCGAAGGAAAATATTTTTTAACTTTTTCGGCAAACTCGTCAAAGTAAAGGGCCGCGTATTCGCCCTTGAATTTTTCCTGCCAATTCAATTCAGAATAAAATGGCAAGGCGCTCGCAAACTGCCAAGCCGTATTGTGTCTGTTCTTCGCGTAAGCCGAGCCCACGTTCCCCAAAAATGCCGCAAGTTTAATCATGCATGTAGTGTAGCAAAAAACACCGGGAATTGCAAACGGGCGGAATTGTTGCCAAAAACTGCGCTTTTTGACGGCTGGAGTGTTGTCAAAAACTGCTCCATCGTGGTATAATATGAATACAAGGAGAATCTGCCATGTTCTGGAGAAAAGCCTTTGACGAGCTTTTGGAATGGAAGAAAAAATACTCAAAAAATTACGCCGCCATGCTAGAAGGAGCGCGTCGCGTCGGAAAGTCCACAATCGCGGAAGAATTCGCAAAGACAAATTTCAAGACATACATAAAAATTGACTTTGCCAACGCCAGCGAAGAAATTCTGGCGATTTTAAAAAACATCGCGAACCTTGACTTGTTCTTTTTGCAACTGCAAACCGTCACCGGCGTAACTTTATACAAGGGCGAGTCCGCGATTATCTTTGACGAAATTCAACTGCAGCCGCTTGTTCGCCAAGCGATAAAATATCTTGTGGCGGATGGCCGCTACCGATACATAGAAACAGGTTCCCTAATCAGCATAAAAAAAAATGTCAAAAAAATCGTGATTCCGTCGGAAGAGCATTTTATCCAAGTCTACCCTATGGACTACGAAGAATTTTTGCGCGCGACTGGGAACGACACTTACAACACCCTGCGCGAATTATACAAAACAGGAAAGCCTGTCGGCGAAAAAGTAAATAAAAAATTAATGCGAGACTTTCGCATTTATATGGCCGTAGGCGGAATGCCACAGTCCGTGGAAGCGTATGTCAACGGAAAAAACTTTGAAGAAATTGACAAAGTGAAGCGCGGAATACTCAAGCTGTACGAAGAATACTTTTACAAGATTGACGAGTCTGGCCGTCTTTCAAAAATGTACAATTCGATTCCAACGCAATTGAGCCTTAACAAAAAGCGCTATGTGATTTCCAGCGCCACAGGAAAACGAACCACTCAAAAAGACAAAGAAATTTTTTCTGAATTGCTGGATTCAAAAACAGTTTTGATTTGCAACAACACCGCAGACCCAAACGTTTCGCTTTCTTCTACGGCTGACGACGAGACCTACAAATTATATTTGTCCGACACAGGCTTGTTCACGACTTTGCTTTTTAATTCCGCCGACAAGCTGCACGAAAAAATCTACGCAAAGTTGCTTAGCGACAAGCTGGAGGCAAACCTGGGCTACCTTTATGAAAACGCCGCCGCCCAAATTATAACGGCAAGCGGGAACAAGCTTTTTTACCACACATGGAAAAAGGCCGACAAAGCGCATGAGTATGAAATTGATTTTTTGCTAGCATCAAACGCCAAGCTTGTTCCAATGGAAATAAAATCTTCCGCCGTGAACACGCATAAATCCATAACGGAATTCTCCGCAAAATTTTCTAGAAAAATTTACAAGCAATTTTTATTTTCCCAAAAAGACGTTGCCTGCTCCGAACGACTCTTGTACAAGCCAATATATACGCTGCCTTTTGTGTTGGAGGAATTGTAAGACTCGAAGGAAGTCAATGCCTGGACATAAAACGCTTGCTTCGTTTTAAGATTTGATACAAGTGACCGAGGGATTTGTTTTGGCCTTTTAAATGGGCAGGCCTTGGGGAAAGAGAGTCGGAAGAAATGTCTTTGTAAAAAAGCGGGTCCACGACAGATAAATCCCGAAACCTCGCAAGCGTTAGAGGAGCGCCCCGGCTTGCAAGCACGCTTTCTTTTCATTATAATTTTTTCCTATGAACATTATTTCCACGCCACACAAACTTTCAGGAAAAATCACAGTGCCCGGTTCAAAGAGCCACACAATCAGGGCCTTGATACTTTCAGCCTTGGCTCAAGGCTCGTCAAAAATTTCAAATCCCCTGTCAAGCGCGGATTGCCTTAGCGCCGCAAACGCGATTCCCCTTTTGGGAGCAAGCGTTGATTTTGGAGACGGTTCGGTTTGGACAGTAAAGGGCGCGGGAAAAGACTTGCATTTGCCGAGCGATGTGGTCAACGTTGGAAACTCAGGCTCCCTCTTGTATTTCTTGTCGCCAATTTGCTCAACCTTTGAAGGAACAAGCGTATTTACCGGAGACGCAAGCATTAGAAAGCGCCCAGTTTTTCACGTTGCGGATGTAATAAAACAAATGGGAGCCGACGCTTGGTGCGCGATTCCAGGAACTAAAACCTGTCCCTTAATCGTAAAAGGAAAAGCCTCGTCAAAAAATGTCGTAAAAACAGAAGGCTCGATTTCAAGC
>JAILDQ010000273.1 GCA_024689365.1 Treponema sp.
TCCGATGGAAGTGGTGAAGGTTGGCGACGTTCACGAGTTCACGATTTTGAACTTGGACATGGACAGGCGCCGCATAAGCCTTTCGTTAAAGAGCGACGCCGCAAGCCGCGCCGGAACGGAAGAAAAGTCAAAGGCCCGTCCTTCAGGCGGAGCCGGCGGCAAAAAAGTCGTTGTCGTTAAAAAGGGCGCGGCTTCTGGAACGGGCTCTTTCCGTAAGGACGGCCAAAACGGAGGGCAGCGCCGCGAAAAGCGCGAGTATTCAGGAAGCGACGACGGAATGATGTACAGTCCTTTTGCCGCCCTTCTAAAAAAATAGACCCGCTTTGGGCTCTGTTTTGAGCGCCCGTAAAAAATTGCTTTCAATAAAAAGGTTGCTTTTGCCCTCAAAATGTGTTATAATTTAACATGGTGGGTTTAAAGCGGCCTTTTTTTAGGCTTGGAGATAGTTTGTATGAGTAAATGGAAAATGGCGTTTTTCGCTTTTTTTGCCGCCGCATTTTTTAGCCTCTTCTTTTTTTCTTGCGGAGATTTCTCCGATATTGGAATTCCAGAAAAAGTTTCCGTAAAATCAAACGGAACTTATTGCGGCGCCCTTGGCCAAAAATACTTTGACCTTTCAAGCCGTTTTGGAACCGACATGATGTCGGATTTAAATGATTCGGCCTCCGCTGACGTTTATAAATACATTCCTGACGCAAACGACCAAACCTTACAATACTTGCTTCATAAAAAAGTTTACGACGTTCCTTTGAACGTTGCCGATTACATCTCCAGCATGGGCCTTGGCGACGAGCTTTCCGATTCGTTGGCTTTTTCAAAAGACATTGAACTGCCGGAAGTTTCAAAAAATTCTGACGTGACGATTCTAGCCGGCGCGGAAGGCCCCTTTCCTTTTTCTTTGGTCGTGAACTTGACCCTTGACTCAACCATTAGCTCTGCTACAATCGGGGCCGGCGCCATTATCGTAAAGGCTCCCGGAAGCGGAGCCGTTCTTGACGTCGCTGATTTTTCTTTAAGCGGAATAACAAAGGGTGACGGAAGCGCTTATTCAGCGGCCGACTTTGTCGCAAACACGGAAGCCGGAGATTTTTTAATCAACAAAAAATTGGATTTGAACGGAGCCAAGCTTGTGATTCCCGCAAGCCAAATTCAGGCTAGTGGAACAATCTCAAAAACAAGCGGAGCTTTTGGCGCCGCAAGCCAGTTGTCTTCCTCTTTGAACATTCAAAGCCTTTCAAGCGCCGTCGCGGATTTGTCAGGCATTGGCGGCTTTGTGATGAATGAATCTTCGGACAACAAAAAGAAAGTTTCCAGCGAGATGGTCGCCTATGTGGACACAATAAAATTTGGAAAAGCCAACGGAAACTATTATTACAAGAGCGACGCTTCCGGTAACATCACCGAAACAAAAGGCCTGGGAAAAGGAATAAAATTCAAGGCCGTGAATTCATTTCCCGCCGGAAACGACATCAAGCTTGACATTGTTTCCCAAACTTTTGGGATAAACTCAACCGACGGTTCTATCTATGTTGACGGAGAGCCCGCTACAAGCGCGATGATTGCCGCAAAAGGAAACAGCGAGGTTTTTGAGCCAAAGTTTTCTGAATACGGCGATGTTGACGTTACAGACCAGGCTCTCTTTGGAACAAAGGATTCGCCGGCTTGGATAAAATTTTCTGTCAGCCTTTCTTCCTCGCAAACCTTTAGCAATTTGACAATGGGGCAAAAGTATTCAATAAAAGTTAGCGATACGGAAATGCTTTTTGACTGGGATGAGGTTTCAATAAATTTGTCGAACGCCGATCCTGTTGCCGGAAATCAAGACATGTCGGGTTTTTCAATATCTTCAATCATGAGCGAGGTGGATGGGGAAATCTCAAGGCTTGTTGACAATTGTGATTTTGAAAGCATGCCCGCTTACTTTTTGGTCCAAAAACCAGCCGGCGCTTTGGCTCAAGACATAGGCGACATTTCGATGAGCGGAAAAGTTTACCTGACCTACACTGATAGACAGTCGGTCGCCAAAACCGAATACATCGCGGGAAGCGCCAGCGAGTCTGTTCAAATGCCTTCTTGTCAAGCGATGGATTGGCCCGCGTCCGGCGGAGAATTGAATAAGGTTTTTGCAACTCAGGGAAGCGACTATAGTTTTAAGACAGACTTGGCTTCGTGCATGAACCAAAGGCCGGACGACCTAAAGGTGAACTACTCAATGGGGCTCGCCGGCGGCTCTGCTTGCGATTTATACAAGGCACGCCTTGATTCTCTTGGCCCTAACGACAAGACTTCGATTTCCGTTGAGATGGCCGCCGTCATTCCTTTTAAATTGAACGTCACTCAAGACACTGGCCTTGACGTTTACGCTCTTTCAGAAATGGATGTAGCCGACATGACTGACGTGATGTACCGAGACAGCGTTTCAAAAACTGAGGAATACGCGGCGTATTCAAGCGCGATAACGACTTTGCGCATTAACTACAATTTCATCAATACCGCTGTTGATGGATTTAACGCGGTGGTGAATGTTGACGACACGCATCAAGGGGCGGCGGACGCTTCCGCTTATTCCGGCATTGTCAGAAACTTGGAGTTAAAAGGAACGGCTGAAGACGCGGTTGTTTTTAACGACGATGAAATAAAGGCAATCTTGACTCATTTCTTCATGCCAAAAATGACGATTACTGTTTTAAAAGGGCCGTTGACTATAAAGCGAAGCGCTGTGGAATCATCTTCCGCTTTGGGAATAAGCCCCGTTATTTTCTTGCAGTTGAACGAAAGTTCAGCCGTTGACATAACGAATATAATAAAATAGGAGGAGGCTTGCATGAAAAAAATAATTTTTGCCATTTTAGCTTTCTCCTTCTTTCCTCTCTTTGCGGAAATGTATCCTGCCCGCCGTTTTGTTGAATTTGGAACTTCCGTTAATTTGACCGTCAGCGAAAACGCGATGCCCTTGGCGGATATCTTTAAAAAGCATTTGGTTCTTGACTTGAAGAAAATTTATTCAGGAATGAGCAAGGACGGCGTTACTGTCACCGCGGCGTCAAATGAAGAATTTTATTTTGACTGCAATTTTTCAAAATTTGGTTTGGGAACGCATTTGGGATTTGGCCTTAACATGAGGATGAATCTATCAAAAGATTTGTTCAAAGTTTTGGAAAGCGTAAGGCCGGGCGAAGTTTACGGCGGCGACGCAAACTTTTGGGCGGAATCTTTCGCGACTTTTTCTGTTCCTGTTAGATTCAATATTAACAAGTGGAAAATAAAAATAACGCCGTCATATTTTGTTCCCTTGATTTACGTTCCTTATACGACTGTAAGCGGCAGCGCCGTTAACGGAAATGACGGTTCAATAACGGTTCGGGCGGTCGCTCCCCTTGAGATTTATACGATAAGCGAATTTAAAGGCCTTATTAAAGACGGAGAATTTACCACTGATTTTATAGATAAATTTGATTCCAACGCTTTGCTAAGTTCTATTGCCAACAGCGGTGGAATTGATTTGAGCGCTGCTGTTGAGTATCCCCTTTTGGATACCCTTGACGTTGGCGGATATCTTGCGGCTCCGCTTTTGCCCGGACGCTTGCGCCACAAAATTACAACGACGGCGACCCTTTCAGTTCATACAGATTCCTTGATGAGAATGATTATTGACAAAGAGGACGCTGAGACTACAGCCGAATTAAGCGACGCCAGTTACAGCGACGCAAATTACATTGTCAACCGTCCATTGCGTTTGGGCGCGGAATGCGCTTGGCGGCCTATAGGAAAATGGCTTACGCTTAGGGGTCTTTTGGGCTTTTGCTTGCGGAATCCTTTTGGAAACGACGTTTCGGTTAAAAGCTTTTATCCTGAATACCGCTTGGGCGTTGATGTCGTTGCCCTTGGCATTTTTGGCCTTTCGCTTTCTACAGAATACAAAAGCAAGGTTTTTGCCCACGGCCTTGACATAATGCTGAATTTCCGCGCGGTTGAGTTTGACATTTCCGCGGCTGTTTGCAGTTCAAATTTTGTCCAATCCTTTAAGGGAGAAGGCGTCGCCGCAGGCTTTGGCGTTAAGTTTGGCTGGTAGTTAGCGCTAATTGACTGCCGCCCTCAAATTCAGTATAATTAAAAATATTTAGATTCACTTCATACAACTTACTTTGAGGAAGAACATATGAACAAAATTATCGAGAAGAGGCAGCTTTCAGAAGTTGTTTACTACATGAAATTTGAGGCGCCGGACATCGCGAAAAACCGCAAGGCCGGCCAGTTTCTTATCGTTCAGGTTGACCAAGATTTGACCGAGCGCATTCCGCTTACAATCGCGGACGCCAACGCCGAGGAAGGT
>JAILDQ010000277.1 GCA_024689365.1 Treponema sp.
AAACGTTTTGCTTTATTCCGCGCAAGAAGGAAGCATAAGCTACTTCAGCCTCAAAAACGGAAAGCTGCTCAAAAAAGTTTCTACTGAAGACTCTTTGGAAAATCCGGTATTGTTCGCGAAGAACAGCCTTTTGGCAGGAACCAAAAACAATTCGCTTTACATTTTAAGCGCTGAAAACGGAGCCAAGGCAAAGACTTCGGCCGTCAAAAATCCCCTGCTCTTTGAATCTTCCGACAGCCTTTACTATCTTGACGGCGCCGGCGATTTGCATTCAATTTACAAGGTCTTCATCGAAGACAATTCATTGAAAGGCCCCTTGATTCACAAAAACATAAAGAGCCAAGACTCAAAGCCCTTTGCCGCCGCCTTGCTTCAAAACGACAGAATAATTTTGGGCACAAAAGACGGAAACATTTTCAGCGCCGACACAAAAGACAATTCCTTGCCGTCAGAAACAGTTTTGATTTCAAATGAAGTTTACCAAAAGATTCACGGCTTTTGCTCAGACGGCCAAAAGATTTACATTTTGACAGACTCTTTCATCATAAAAACTGATTATGAAAACAAAGAGCCGGTATTTTTCAAAAACTCCCGAAGCTGGACAAAAATCGCTTGGGCAAACGGAAAACTAATTCTGCAGTCAGACAACCGCTTGGACGGCGTTCGAGCGATGAATCCGCAAGACGGAAGCGACGAGCTTTTGTTTTCAAACCAAAGCAAAATAAAAAGAATCCGCGAGGCAACCGTAAACAAGCAAAAGGGCTTTTTGGAAATAGAAAACTCAAAGGTGAATTTTTATTCCTACGACAAAAAGGAACTTGTTGAATTGTACTTGGGAAGCGGAATACAAGACGCCGCCGCGCTCGAGAACAACACTTTGGCGGTTGCGAAAACGGCTTCATCAAACCCAACGTCGGCCTTGGTTTTGGTCAACCTAAAAACAAGGGAAACAGTTCCGGTAAAAATGGAAGGCGACATAACGGTAAGCTTGGAAGAAAGCGGCGGCTTCCTTTTTGGCTCTAGATTGATTTCTACCGGCGAAGGCTATTCAACAAGCGCCTTTTGCTTTGGCGTAAAAGCCCTCACCTTAAAGGAATTGGTCTCTTCGGCAAAAGAAGAAAGCGACGCTTTTGTACGCGCGGAATTTCCCCTTGCGTTCACAAACATGGGCGGAAAAAGCGTCAGCGTGATTAACGTAAAGAGCCTTAAAAAATACAACCTGAAAAGCGGAGCGTCGCTGGCCGTAGACTTGACGAAATGCCAAGGCCAGCTTGCCACCCTTAACGAAGACTCAAGCATAAGCTGGTACAATGTCGAGCAGCCGATTCCTTTGGCGGATTGGTACATAGACAGCAAAAACCAAATCGTGGAATTTTAGCCAAACAAAAAAAAGCGTTCCGATGACTTTCGGAACGCTTTTTCATTTACTTTCTCTTTAAGGCCTCGTCGTAAACGTCAAGGTATTTCTTTGCCGAATCTTCCCAGCTGAACACGCTCTTCATTCCCCGCTCTTGCATTTTCTTGATGTGGTCTTTTTTGTTGTAGTAAGCGTAAACGGCCCAGCCAATCGTGTTGTAAAGGGCGCTCGGAGTGATGGCGTCAAACATAAAGCCTGTTCCCTCGCCTGTCTGCTCGTTGTAGTTTTGAACGGTGTCGGCCAAGCCGCCCGTGTTTCGGACAATCGGAAGAGTTCCGTAAATCAACGAATAAATTTGGTTCAATCCGCAAGGCTCGTAATGGCTCGGCATTACAAAGAAATCGCTTCCGGCTTCAATCAAGTGGCTGAGCGCGTCGTTGTAACCGATGTAAGCCTTAAAGTTTGGAAGCTTTGACTGCAAGACGTTCATCTCGTTTTCGCACCAAGGCTCGCCAGAGCCCAAGGCAACAAACTGAATGTCCATGTTGGCGCAAAGGCTGTAAAGGCATCCGTAGCTGGGCGCGAAAAGTTCGGCGATTCCCTTTTGGTCAACCAAACGGGTAACGATTCCAAAAATCGGGACATCTGGATTTACAGGAAGCCCAAACTGTTTTTGCAATTCAGCCTTGCAAAGGGCCTTTCCCTTCATGTCTTTTACTGAATAAGTCGCGGGGATTTTTTTGTCAACCGCAGGATTCCACGCCTTCAAGTCGCAGCCGTTCAATATTCCCTTTACAACGTCGCTTCTAACGCGCAAAAGGCCGTCCATTCCAAAGCCGCCTTCAGGAGTTTGAATCTCACGGGCGTAAGTTGGAGAAACAGTCGTAATCATGTCCGCGCAAGAAACGCCGGCCTGCAAGAAATTTATTCCGCCGTTATGCTCAAAGCCCGCGCCGTAATAAAGGCCCCAGTCAATTCCCAAAGCGGGAAAGCTGTCCTTTGAGTACTGGCCTTGATAGCCCAAATTGTGAATTGAAAGAACGCCGGCCGTGTTTCCAAAATCCTGCCAGCGGTAAACATGCTTTAAAAGCGCCAAGGCCAAAGAAGCCGACCAGTCGTGGGCGTGAATGATGTCGGGCATCCAGTTTATTTTTCTGCAAAGCTGGAAGGCGCCGTGGCACAAAATTGCGAAACGATAAGGGTTGTCGTGAAAGTCAGTCTCGCCCGGAACGCCGTAAATTCCGTCGCGGCCAAAAGACTGTTGGTGCTCGATGAAGAAAACCTCGCATTTTGGGCAGCCGGGCATTTTTGTTTTGTAAACTTCTGTCCATGCCTCTCCGCCGCCAACGCCTACGCCCATCGCTCCCGCAAGAGGAGTCAAATTCTTTCTGTCGATTTTATAATAGCGGGGAATCACGATTTTAACTTCGTGCCCCATATTTGTAAGCGCGATTGACAAGGCGCTCACAGCGTCGGCCAAACCGCCGGTCTTTGCAAAAGGAACAGCTTCCGAACTAACCATTAAAATCTTCATAAATCATTCCTCCAAGTAATTTATTTTTTTGCTTGTCGGGCGGCCTTGTAAAAAGCGTCCCTTGAATTTACAATCGTTTTTTCATCCACGCAATAAGCGATTCTAAAATAGCCCTTCATTCCAAAGCCCTTTCCTGGAGCGCACAAAATCAAATTCTGCTCCAAGACATCCACAAAGGCTGAATCGTCGTCGCCGTATTCTTCCGGAACTTTTGCAAAAATGTAAAAGGCTCCTTGGGGCTTTTCGTACTTTATGCCGGCATTGTCCAAAACGTCCATCAACAAATCCCTTCGCTTTTTGTAGGAAGAATAGTCCACAGGCGCGTTCCAAGACTTGGCGACGACTTTTTGGAAAAAGGCGGGGGCGTTGACGCAACCGGAAATTCTAAAGGCCATTACGCAAGCGGCGATGAATTCAGCCTTTTCAGGATTGGCGGGGTTGCAGCAAATGTAGCCCACGCGTTCGCCGGGCAAGCTTAAGTTTTTGGCGAAGGAAGTTACGACAACCGCGTATTCATATTCAGGGAAAACAGGCGGAACTTCAACTCCGTCGTAAACAATCGCCCTGTAAGGCTCGTCGCAAATCAAATAAGGATAGCGGCCCTTTTCCTTTCCAAAATCCTTAAGGGCTTGGCAAAGCTCTTTTATTTCTTGGGCGGAATAGACTTTTCCCGTCGGATTGTTCGGGGAATTGATTATCACCGCGACCGTTTTTGGATTGAGAGCGGCCTTTATCGCCTCCACATCAAGGGAAAAGTCTTTTTTTGTCGGAACCGGAACAAGATTTCCGCCGTGATTTTTGGCGTAATGAGTGTATTCGGCAAAAAAAGGAGACGGAACGATGACTTCCTCGCCCGGCATGATCAAGGCCTTTATTACGCTTGAAATAGCCGAGGCCGCGCCAACCGTCATAATCACGCAAGAAGGGTCAACCTTTACGCCTTGCTCTTGGCTTTCCTTTTGGGCCATGGCGGCCCTGCATTCGTCGTAGCCAGCGTTTGACATGTAGCCGTGAACGCCGTGGCGCTCGTCCTGGGCCACTTCCTTTATCGCGTCTAAAACTTCTTTTGGCGGGTCAAGGTCGGGGTTTCCCAAACTAAAATCATAAACATTGTCTTCGCCGTATTTGGCTTTAAGAATCTTTCCTTCCTCGAACATTTTTCTGATTGCCGAGGCTGTTTTGTCATTTAATAGATTTTTAAAATATGTTGAAATCATAAAAATAATTATAGCGCAAATTCGAATTTTAGGCTATAATTATTTTATGGAAAAGAAAGCCAAAAAAAAGAACAGCGGAATAAAATCCGCCCTAATCGCGGTCGCCGCGTCCACGGCCTTGTGGGCGTTTTTCTCAGGCGTTGGAGCCCTCCACAAATTTGAGTTGAGAGTCTACGACTTGCTCCTTTCCACTAGGCCAATTTCGCAAAAGGCGCCAAACCTTGCCTTGGTCGAAATTGACGACGCTTCATTGGACAAGCTTGGCCCTTGGCCCTGGAGCCGAGACATAATCGCGGACGTTCTTTTGCGCTTGCGGGAAGTTGGAGCCAAAACAGCCGTTTTTGATATTGAATACATTTCTCCTTCAAAAATCGCCGTCAACCCCGAGCAAATGGAATTGCTCAAGGAAAACCTTGGTTCAAGCAACGCGTCGGAAATCGCCAACGAAGTTTTCCGCGACAACGATGAATTCTTCGCAAAGGCCGTTCAATTCTTTGGAAACACTTGGCTTACAATCAACAAAGAGCAAATCATTTCAGAAAATAAGGAAACCGACGACTACGCCAGAAAAAGATTCTTAATCACAAACGTCTTGGACCAAAAGGACTTGATAAAAAAAGGAAACGACGCCGAAGCGAAAATCAACGGAACAACGCCAGGCTTTTCTCCAGCCAACCATCGCTTTATGAAAATGGCGAAAGGCGCGGGCTTTACAAACATCATCGTAGACAAGGACGGAACCAGGCGCCGCGTAGAGCTTTTGAGCAAGCAAGACGGAGGCTACCTAGGCCAATTGGTTTTCGCGCCCTTGGTCAATGAACTTGACGTAAAAAAAATAGAGCGAACAAAAAAACAAATCATTTTGCGCGACGCTTTGATAGAAGAAGGCAAGCGCGTCGACATAAAGATTCCCTTGGACAACAACGGCTGCATGCTGGTTCATTGGGCGCCGGGCAACTACGAAGACAGCTTCAAGCATGAAAGCGTCATGATCATTAACCAGCTTGACGAATGCGAAAAAGCCCTTTTGAACAACTTGTCGGAATTCACAAGAATCGCCTTGACCGACGCGGAAGGAACTCCCCTTTCGTACAGTTCGGAAATCGAAGGAATCTTTGAGGACGCGGACTACATCAAAAACTTCCGCTCATACATTTTTGACAGTTGCGGCGGCTTTGACATAGACGGAAACCCGATTCAGACAGAAGTCTCAATGGGAGAAAGCCTGGAAGACCTGCAAGAATCCTATTTTGCCGCAAGAAAGGAATTTTTCAAGCGAGTGCAAAACTTTTATTCAGGCTCTTACAAGTCGGAAATACAATTAGCGATAGAAAGCCTTTTGGGCACAGGCGCCATTTCAAGCGAAGACGCGCAAATGCTTTCGGACTTTTTTGAAAGCGCTTTCTCAGGCGTTCAATCTTTGACAGAACTTTACTTGGACACCTTCAATTCAATCCAGCAAAAACTGAACGGAGCCTTTTGCATTCTCGGAAACATGGCGTCAGGCTCAACCGATTTGGGAAGCACTCCTTTTAAAAACTTTTACCCCAACGTCGGAACCCACGCCAACGTTTACAACACAATAACGACCGGCCAATTCATAACGCCCCTTTCCGCTTGGTGGGCGATTGGAGTGGCCGCGCTTTTGTTCGCCATTTTCGCCTTGGCCACAACAAAGGCAAGCCCTTCCGTCCAAAACATTTCGGGCGGAATCTTGATAGCGGTTTCAATCATCGCCGCAGTTTTGCTTATGTCCATGTTCGCGGTCTACGTGCCAATCGTCGCAGGCGTTTTGATTGAAGTGAGCGCCTTTGTTGCCTTGATGCTCTTGCGATTCGCCTCCAACGAAAAGGAAAGGGCCTTGATCAAGTCAAAGTTCGGAGCCTACGTAGCGCCTGAAGTTGTAGAGCAAATCATTCAAAACCCAAAATACGCCCAAGTCGGCGGCGACAACAAGGAATTGACCGCGCTCTTTAGCGACGTAGCCAAATTCTCAAAATTCACGGAAATCGTCAACAATATAAACGGCGAAGAAAAAGGCGCCGAACAATTGGTCGCCGCGCTCAACAATTATTTGGGCGCCTTGAGCGACGCGATTCAAAGCGAGCAAGGAACAATCGACAAATACGTAGGAGACGAAATCGTTTCCTTCTTTGGAGCGCCGATTGACGACGCGGAGCACGCCTTCCACTCATGCGCGGCCGCAATTAAAATGCGCGAAGCCGAAGCTTTGATTAACGATGAATTTTACAAGGAATTCAAGTATCCAAAATGCGCCGCAAAGCCTTGGAAAGAAGTGGCTGCCGAAGAAAACTGGGATTCTGAGCAAATCAAAAAATATTTGGCTTACGTTGAGGAATACAATTCAAACCGCTACATTCCGATGCTCTTGCAATCCCGCGTCGGCTTGAACAGCGGCCGCATGGTAGTCGGCAACATGGGAACCGAGAAAAAGCTCAACTACACGATTATGGGAAACAACGTAAACTTGGCCTCACGCTTGGAAGGAACGAACAAAGTCTACGGCTCTTGGATAATGTGCTCACAAAGCACCTACGAGCTTTTGCAACAATCAAGCCATGCCGATGAAATCGTCAC
>JAILDQ010000231.1 GCA_024689365.1 Treponema sp.
GCCGATCCTTGGGACAAGGTTGAGGACAAGTATTCGGAAGGCGACAAGATTGACGGAACAATCGCCCGCATCGCGGACTTTGGCGTTTTCGTGAACCTTGAGCCTGGCATCGACGGCCTTGTTCACGTTTCGGAATTGGACGTAAAGAAGGGAACCAACTTGCAGAAGGTTTACAAGAAGGGCGACAAGATGAGCGTGGTCGTAAAAGGCGTGGACGCAAAGAACAAGCGCATCTCTCTTACCACAAGCTCTTCAGCCGAGCAGGACAGGGAGACCAAGCAATATTTGTCTAGCGGCGCCAACGACAACGACGGCGAAACCTACAATCCGTTCAAAGCTTTATTAAAGAAATAAAGCTTTGAACGGGCTCTGCAAGGAAATTTATCCAACTGCGCGCTCACGCGCGCTGCGGGTCCCTTCGCATTGTTTGTAAAAAGCTAATTTTAAGGAGAAAAAAAGAATGGAAACGAGAAACATTTTTGAAAACATTTCTTGCATTGACCACAGGTATTCTTTGTCTGAAGCCAAAGCCTTTGAAGGCTTGTCAAAATACATTTCCGAGCAGGCAAGCGTAATCAGCTTTGCCAAATGCGAAGCCGCCCTCGTAAAGGCGCACCTTAAAGTTCGCGGCCAGTTGGACGACAAAAAGGCCCAGCTTCTTGACAAGGCCGCCGAGAACATCGACCCGGAAGAAGTTTATCAGGAAGAGGAAAAGACAAAGCACAACATTCGCGCTTTGGTAAACGTTCTTAAGACAAAAGTTCCCGCCGACTTGGGACCCTTGGTTCACTTGGGAGCCACAAGCGTTGACATCTTGGACACAGCCCTTTCTTGCAGAATGCGCGACGTGACGCAAAACGTCGTTCTTCCGGAATTGAAGGAGCTTGAAAAAAATCTTTGCGCGATCGCCGAGCGCGAGGCGGAGACTCCTCAGGTTGGACGCACTCATGGCCAGCACGCGGTTCCAATCACATTTGGCTGGAGTATCGCGGAATTTGTTTCTCGTTTGGGAAAGTCAATCTTGCGCATCGAAGAATTGAGCAAGCAGCTTAAGGGAAAGCTTGCAGGCCCGGTAGGCTCTTACAACGGACCGAGCATGATTGTCCAGGACCCAGAGGAATTGGAAAAAACTTACCTTGACTTCTTGGGCCTTGAGCCGAGCGAATATTCAAACCAGTTGGTGGAGCCTGAATACCTCTTGCGCCTTTTGCTTGAGATGAACGTTGCCTTTGGAATCATCGCGAACCTTGCCGACGACCTTAGAAACTTGCAGCGCTCAGAAATCGGCGAAGTCTTTGAATACTTTGCCTCGACACAAGTAGGCTCTTCAACAATGCCGCAAAAGAGAAACCCTTGGAACAGCGAGCACGTAAAGTCTTTGTGGAAGGCCATGTGCCCGCGCGTCATGACTTTTTATATGGACCAGATTTCTGAGCACCAACGCGATTTGACCAACAGCGCGAGCCAGCGCTTTATGGCCGACTACGTCGCCGGCTTTACGATGGCCGTCGCCAGAATGAATTCTGTCGTTTCCGGCTTGCAGGCCGACCGCGAAAGCATGAAGCGCAACTTGGACAACGCCGGCGGAAAAGTAAAGGGCGGCGTTCTTGCCGAGCCTGCCTACATCTTGCTTGGCGAAGCGGGAGTCAACGACGGCCACGAGGTCATCAGAAAGATTACTCTTGAATGCGAGCAGAGCGGAAAGACCTTCTTTGAAGTTCTCAAAACTCACACAGACGCTTACTCAAAAATCACCGCCCAGCTGGAAAAGCTTGGAGTTGAAGATCCGCAGAACTTCTTTGCAAACCCAGAACGCTATCACGGTTTGGCCGCCAAAAAGTCAAAGCGCTTGGCGCAAAAATATTCGGAGTTGATGAAATGAAAATAGGCTTTATCGGAATGGGAAACATGGCGCAAGCGATTGCCGCCGGATTTGTAAAGTCAAAGAAGATTGCAAGCCAGGACTTGTTCGCCTACGCGCCCAACCAGCAAAAGCTCAAGGCCAACGCGCAGAGAATCGGCTTTAATCCTTGCGCCTCAAACGAGGAATTGGTTAAGAGCGTAGACACAGTTTTTGTTTGCTGCAAGCCCTACCAAATCCAAGGCGTTTTGGAAGAAGTCAAGAACGAGCTAAAAGGAAAGGCTCTTGTTTCTGTCGCGGCCGGCTGGACTTTTGACTCTTACGCCGAATGCTTTGACACAAGCAAGACTCGCGTTTTGTGCATCATGCCGAACACTCCTGCTAGAATCGGAGCCGGCGTTATTTTGCTTGAAGACAAACATTCCCTAAGCCAAGATGAATTTGACCAGATAAAGAATTTGCTTTCTAGCCTTGGCTTGTTGGAAAGCCTTCCAGCGTCTTTGATGGGAATCGGAGGCGCGATTAGCGGCTGCGGACCTGCCTTTATGGATTTGATAATCGAAGCCTACGCAGACGCCGCCGTAAAGTACGGAATGCAAAGGCCGCAAGCCTACCGCTTGGTAAGCCAAACAATGTTCGGAAGCGCGGGCCTTCAGCTTGCGACTGGCGAGCACCCGGGACTTTTAAAGGACGCGGTTTGCTCTCCGGGCGGAACTACGATTCGCGGAGTTTGCGCTTTGGAAAAGGCCGGGTTTAGGACGGCTTGCGTTCAGAGCATTGACGCCATAATGGACTTTAAGAACAAAAAATAAAATAAATCGATGACAATTTGCGTTGCAGGGCCTATCGCCGCGGGAAAAAATTATGTCTGCTCGATTTTGGAGGAGAGGGGATTTTTATCCGTTGACGCAGACCCTGTGATTCATCAAATAATCAAAGAAAAGGAAGCGGAGATTTTTAGCCGCTTTTGCAAACCCGCCGCCGCTTGCGCAATCGACATTAAAAACCCCGACGGAAGCCTAAATCGAAGAGCCCTTGGCGAGCTGCTTTTTAAAACTCCTGAGCTCCTGGCCGAGCAAGAAAAAATCCTTTATCCTGAATTTGAAAGCCGCATAAACCAAATGATTGACGCGGCGGAAAAAGACGGCCGAGACTTTGCGATCAACGCGACCCTTCTTTACAAAACGCCAAGCCTTTTAAAGCGCTGCAAAAAAATCATCTACGTGGACGCCCCAGTTTTAGTCCGCGCCTACAGAATCGCAAAACGCGACAAACTTCCTACGCTTCAAATCTTTCGCCGCATCAAAAGCCAAAAAGGCCTCTATGCGCATTACAAAAACTTCGCCGCTCAAAACGGCATCGAGATTGTCAAGGTAAAGAACTTTTCTCCCTTTGACAGCAAACGGAATCCATTGTATAATGTTTCTAAATAAAGAAACAACACAAGGATTATGATTATGGCAAAAGAAATTCCCTACAAAATTTATCTTTCAGAAGACGAGCTTCCAAAGCAGTGGTACAACGTTCGGGCCGACATGAAGAACAAGCCGGCTCCATTGTTGAATCCAGAGACGCATAAGCCGGCGACCGCCCAAGAATTGGAGCAGGTTTTTTGCGCCGAGCTTGTAAAGCAGGAATTGAACACGACCGATCCTTACATCGACATTCCGCAGGAGATTGTTGACTTTTATAAAATGTATCGTCCGTCTCCGCTTGTTCGCGCTTATTGTCTTGAAAAAAAGTTGGGAACGCCGGCTAAGATTTACTACAAGTTTGAGGGCCAGAACACTTCAGGTTCGCACAAGTTGAACTCTGCGATCGCGCAGGCTTACTACGCAAAGAAGCAGGGCCTTAAGGGCGTTACGACAGAAACCGGTGCCGGCCAGTGGGGAACCGCGATGGCTATGGCTTGCGCTTACCTTGACCTTGACTGCATCGTTTACCAGGTCCGCTGCTCGTACGAGCAAAAGCCGCACAGGCGCGAGGTTATCCGCACTTATGGCGGAAAAGCGATTCCTTCGCCCAGCATGGAAACGGAAGTTGGCCGCCAGATGAACAAAGAATTTCCGGGCTGCTCAGGCTCTCTTGGCTGCGCGATTAGCGAAGCGGTGGAGACAGCCGTTAAGACTCCCGGCTACCGATATGTTTTGGGAAGCGTGTTGAACCAAGTCTTGCTTCACCAGACAGTAATCGGCTTGGAAGCGAAGGCCGCGCTGGACAAGTACGGCGTAAAGCCCGACATGATTATCGGTTGCGCTGGCGGCGGAAGCAATTTGGGCGGCTTGGTTTCTCCGTTTATGGGAGAGAAATTGCGCGGCGAGGCTGACTACCAAATCATCGCGGTAGAGCCTGCCTCTTGCCCAAGCCTTACGCGCGGCGTGTTTGCCTACGACTATTGCGACACAGGAAAGGTTTGCCCTCTCCAAAAAATGTACACGCTCGGAAGCCAGTTCATGCCGAGCCCCAGCCACGCCGGAGGCTTGCGCTACCACGGAATGAGCTCGATTCTCAGCCAGCTTTACCACGACGGCTTGATGCAAGCGCGCGCGGTGGAACAAACTTCTGTCTTTGAGGCCGCCGAGCTTTTCTGCAGAACCGAAGGAACCCTTCCCGCGCCGGAATCAAGCCACGCCATCAAGGTAGCGATTGACGAAGCCTTAAAGTGCAAGGAAACTGGCGAAGAAAAGACAATCTTGTTCGGCCTTACAGGAACCGGCTACTTTGACATGATGAGCTACGAAAAGTTCAACAACAA
>JAILDQ010000059.1 GCA_024689365.1 Treponema sp.
CTCTTACCTTTACGGCTGGGAGGACATTCCATTTTTGGACTTGGAGAACGCTTCAATCTTGATTAGCAATCTGAACGGCAGAGGCTATGATTTTGAAACCGGTTCAAGCGACGGAAGCGTTTTGTCCACCTACAAGTATTACCAGGCTGACGCTGGAACTAATTATCCTGCCGCTTGGAAGGACGACACCCTTTATTTTGACATAAAGAACCAAACGATATACAGCGACGACTTTTCGCGCCTTATAAGCGGCACAGGCGAAATGAACAATGGCATTGGCTGCGGTTATTTTTGGCCGGTTTCTAACGCCAGCCCTTCCAGTCCTGTAATCGAGCTTTCAAATCCCAGCAACCCCTCAAGCGTTGTAAAGGCAAAAGAGCGCGTTGTGATACGGCTTGGCGATTACGGCTTGAGAATGTACATGATAGACGGCAAGCTCTACGTTCCCTTTCAAGTACTTGCGGACAGTTTCTTTTGCACTTCGGTTTGCGTTTTTAACGGATACGACTATTACGTTTATCTTTCGACTGATAATGACGCGAACTGCACGGGAAGGGCATATGAATTTGGAAGAACGCCTTCCGCTTTAAGAAGCAGGCTTAAGGCGGAATACAATTACAGATGCTTGTGCATGCTTTTTGATTTGAACTATTGTCTAAAAGATCAGCGCTCTCAGGTTGGAAAGGCGAACATTTCTAAATTCAATGACAGCATTTTTGCGTCAGGCCTTGGCTTTGATTTGCTTTCAACTGACACCGCAACCTATGACGCGGCCCTTGTCCGCTTTTTGCTTTCTTTTGTTGACGATGGACATACCTCTTATGACGAGCCTTCAAAGTATCAAGCGTATTCAACGATAAGCCAATACAAAAGCTACGGAAAATCCGTTTCCGGTTCTCGAGACAAAGGCCTTGGGGCGACAGTTAGATCCTTGAACAACAAACGCGATTCTTTAGGAGGCGGCTCTGGCGTTTTCTATGTTTCTGAAAACGATGAAGAAAAAATGGCTGTCATCGCATTCGACGGCTTCAATCCAAACAATCCCGGCTCGGAAACTGATTTGTCAGAGCTTGCGGACTTGAATACCTACCAATTTTTAAAGCAAGCCTTTGAGGACATAGACGATTACTCTTCCGTTCAAAACGTTGTCATAGACCTTTCTTGCAATGGCGGCGGCGCGTTGAACCAATGCATGTTGGCCTTGTGCTTTTTGGCTGACCCTGAGAACTTTTACATGGCAAGGCGAAGCGCTTTGGACAAATCCTTGGTGAAATTCACTTACAAGGTCAACAATGGCGTTTCTCTAAAGAAAAATTACCATTTTTACGTTTTGACAAGCGGCTTTTCTTTCTCTTGCGGAAACTTCTTTCCATCCATATGCAAGTATCAGTTGAACATACCGATTGTCGGCCAACAAAGCGGCGGCGGCGGCGGAATCGTAAAATCAACCCAAACTTCTGACGGCGCCTTGTTCAAAACTTCCGCTTCTATGGAAATGTGCGCGATTGATTCGTCAAACAATTATGTTTGCATCGACGCGGGCGTTCCCGTTGACTTTGAGATTGGCTACGATGATTTTTACAGCGGAAGCGCCTTGTACGCCAATTTGTACGAAAAACTAAAGGGAAAATACCCCTCTAACTTCTAACGAAAGGGCGCCTAAGGGCGCCTTTTTTTCGCTAATCTAATTTTTTATTTCTCCGATAATTATGGTATGAACTCATTCAATCGATCAATAGATTTGTTGCAAAAAGCGCTTGATGTTAACACCTTGCGCTATCAAGTTACGGCCAACAATATCGCCAACGCCGAAGTTCCAAACTTCAAGCGTTCGTCTGTAAATTTTGAAAGCGAGCTTAAGCGCGCCTTTGAGTCTGAGGAAAACGCAAGAAATTCCTTTGACCTAAAGAGAACCGATTCCCGCCATTTTTCGATTCACAACGTGATGGACTGGCAGGAAGTTAAGCCTCGCCGCGTGGTCGATTGGAATTCTACGGAAAACGCAAACGGAAACAGCGTTGACGTTGAGACAGAAGCGATGAACA
>JAILDQ010000068.1 GCA_024689365.1 Treponema sp.
TTGCCGTCGGGATGGTTGTTAAAATATACTTGAACTTGGCGGCCTTCGTTTTGGGCGGAATTGATTACGGGCGCAAAGGATTCCAACTCTTCGTCGGAATAATCGTAATTGTAGCGGGAGCTGCCGTTTGGTGAATCGTCCCTCGCGTACCAAGCGGCTGCGTTTCTGCCGTGAAGGCGAATGTAGGCAAGAGGGCCTATGAATTGGGTGTAAAGGGCCTTTTCGTTTTGGGCGGCGGGAAGCGCCTTCAATGCCGGCATGTCGCAAAAGGCAACGGAAACCTTTCGCTCGGCAAGGCCTTCAAAAACGGATGGGCGAATCCATTCGCGATGCCTAAACTCAACCACAAGAGGAAGGCCACAAAAAGCCTTTAAAAGTTCGGACAAGTAAAAGCGGTTTTGCTTTTCATACCTAAAGCTTTGCGGAAACTGAAACAAGGCCGCGCCCAAAAGCCCCTTGCTTGCCATCGGCTTTATCGAAGCTAAAAAATCATCGGCGGCGTTTTTCCAATCGCGGCCAATTTGATGCGTCAAAAGACGGTTGGCCTTCACGCTGAACAAAAGCCGACCTTCAGACCGTTGGACAAAAGAATTCATTCGTTCAGCGGTCGGCATATTGTAAAAGGTGTTGTTCAACTCCAGCGCGTCAAACTGCGTGGAGTAATAAGACAAGAAGTCAGAGCGCCTTAAATCTTTTGGATAAAAGACGCCCTTCCATTCCGGGTAGTCGTAGCCGCTTGTTCCAACAAGAATTTTGGACATAAGAAATGGCTACCACTCCCCTTCCCAATCGTCGCCGTATTCATCGCGCATTTCGTCAATGGCGGCGGGATCGTCCATCATGGCGTCGTTGTGGACTTGGCTAAAATAGTCATCGTGGCCGTCTATCGAATTTTCGTAGCCGCCAAAAAAGCCGTTCTTTGCGTCGCTGGATTTTTTTCCGCCGTCAGAGGCTCCAAATCCAAAAAGCAAGTCCATCAAAAAACCCATGGCATTATCCTATAAATATTTTATCAATTCCTTTATCACGCCTTTCATTCGGTCGTCGCTAAGGCCAAAGTCCATTTGCTTGTAGCTCCAGGCGGCGCGGCCAATCTTGCATTCGACCAAAGCGGCGTTTATGTCCTTGAACCAAGCGAGAGCGTCCTCGGGCTTTGCGCGGTCGATGACTCCGTATTCTCCGCAATAAAGAGGAACGCCGCGTTCTTGGCAAACCTTGATTCCAGCCTGCCACTTTTTGACAAAGAAATCCTTGCTGTAAGTCTTTGACTCATCGGCAACAGGATTCACAAAGTCGTCCAGCTTGAACTGGCGGGCGGCGTCGTTGTGCTTCTTAAAGGTAGTGGGGTATTCAAGCCTAAAGTCATGCGGCATTCCCTTAACCCAAGGCGCTCCCTGGTGAGTGAACAAAAGCGGGTCGTAGCAATGAAAGTTGTAAACGATGTTTTTGTCGGCGGGCGGATTCAAGTCTTTTAGCGCGTCAATCGAATTGTTCCAATAGCCGCCAACAAGAATCTTTATGTCTTTGGAATATTTTCTGACGATTTTTATCGCTTGGTCGGAAATCTCGTTCCAGGCGTCGCTGTAGCTGGGACTTGTAACTTCGTTCAAAAGCTCAAAGGAAACGCGGTCGCTGTACTTTGAATAGCGTTTTGAAAATTCTTCCCAAAGGGTGTAAAAATGTTTGTGAAGGCTTTGGTTAGAAAAGAAGTTGTTCTTTTCCGCTTCCGCGTCAAAGGAATAGCCGAGCGTTTTGTGCAAGTCCAAAATCAAGTTGAGCTTGCATTCGCCGGCCCAGTCAATCGCGTTCTGTACATAGGCAAAGCCGCTTTCTATAAGGCTTCCGTCTTCATGTTGAAAAACCTGCCAGTCAACAGGCAAGCGCGCGTGGTCCATTCCCCAAGAAGCGATGACCTCAAAATCGCTTTTTGCGATGAAGGTCTTGTAATGTTCGTCAGTGTATTCAGAACACTGAGAAAGCCAGCCGCCAAGGTCAACGCCTTTTTCATATCCAATAAAATTTTCCATATTTTGAATACTAGCGCATTGCTTGCGGCTCGGCAATATCTTTTAAGCCCAAGTAAAGGTGGCCCAGCGGTCGTTGAATTTTCCAAAAAGGGCCGCGAAAATCTTGGCGCGGATTGAATGCTTTTTCATCTCCTCGTTGAAGCTTCGCTCTTCCACCAAGTTAAAGCCTGGAACAAGGTCGGCGATTTCTTGCGCGCTGTCCGTTCCGCTTTTAAATACGGCCTTGGTGTTCTTTACGGTGTCGTGATGCTTTTGGTTCTTCATCATAAATTTTGAATTCTGTTCCGCAATCAAAGTTCCGCTCTTAAAAGATTCTTTTAGAACGGTCAAGGCCTGCTTTATCTCGTCCATCGTGAGATACATGAACAAGCCTTCCGCTATGAAAATCAAATTCTTGTCTTTTGGAATTTCTTTAGTCCAATCGTTTTCCAAAACGCTTCCAACAATCATAGTGACGCGTTCGCGCTCGGGAAAAGCTTTTTTGCGGGCGGCGATAGAGTCGGCAAGGTCAAGGTCAAACCACAAAATTTTTCCGTTGTCCACTCGCTCAAAACGGTTGTCAAAACCGCAGCCCAAGTTGACGATTACCGAGCCCGGCTTTTCTTGAAGCATTTGCTTTAAACTATTGTCCAACATGATGGTGCGGGCAATCACGCCTTCGTGCGACAAAAATTTGTCAAAGGGCTTTGTGTCCAAGGCAAGCGCGTCGATGATCTGGACGGCCATCTGGTCCTTTATTCTTGCCTTTGGGCTTTTTGTTTCGTTGGCCTTGATCGCCAAGGGAATC
>JAILDQ010000157.1 GCA_024689365.1 Treponema sp.
TAAAGAGAACCGATTCCCGCCATTTTTCGATTCACAACGTGATGGACTGGCAGGAAGTTAAGCCTCGCCGCGTGGTCGATTGGAATTCTACGGAAAACGCAAACGGAAACAGCGTTGACGTTGAGACAGAAGCGATGAACATCATCAAAATCCAGATGCAGTATCGCTTGCTAAGCCAGTTGGAAAACTTTGAGTTTAATCAAGTAAAGACAGCGATGTCACCGAACCGCTAGGAAGGGTAAAGGAGCGCTTCGCTTGAAGCCTTGACACGTTCCTTTTGCGGCGCGGCAAAGATTATCGCGCCGCAATAATCTTGAATATATAGGAGTATATTATGGGACTTTTTTCTGCGATAAACATTGCTTCAACAGGTTTGAGCGCCGAGCGTCTTAGAACGGACGTAATCTCGAACAACATCGCCAACGCTTCAACTACAAGAACGCAAGACGGCGGTCCCTTTAAGCGAAGCCGCGTGATTTTTCAGCCAGTAAGCGACGCAAACCCGACATTCCGCACTCCGTATCTTCCGAGCAACTTGGACAATGGTCCTGGAAAGGGCGTAAAGGTTCGTGAAATCGTAGCCGACACAAGCGAAGGAAAATTGATTTACGATCCAGACCATCCGGACGCAATCAAGACTGGCCCGCGCGCCGGTTATGTTGAATATCCTAACGTAAACATCGTAAACGAAATGGTTGACTTGATTTCCGCCAGCCGCGCTTACGAGGCAAACACAACCGTAATCGAAGGCTCAAAGGATATGTTCAATTCAGCTCTTGAAATAGGACGCTAATCGCGCTAATATAAGGGAAGGGTGGAAAAATGAAAATCAATGAAATGCCAGTCTTGCAAATGCAAGGCCTTGAAAACATCAAGAACACAAATCCTCTTCCTTCTTCTCCTCACGTAAACATTCTTTCTTCTGCGGAAGAGAACCAACGCATTAAGGAAAAGTCTTTTGGCGAATATTTGTCAGAAGCTTTTAGCGCGATGAACAAGCAGCAGACTGATACGACCAATCTTACGCGCCAGCTCATCACCGACCCCGACAGCGTTGACATCCACGACGTTACGACTGCGATGGCAAAAGCGCAAATGTCAATGACTCTCGCAAAAACTGTCGTTGACCGCGTTGTAAGCGGCTGGACCGAAATCACCACTACACGCTAATGAACGAACAAATTAACAAGGAAGGGCTTTTTGTTCCCCAAACAGATTCTGTTTGGCCCAAAGAGCCCGACCAACCTTTGCTAAAGCCAAAGCATTTGCGCGAGCTTGTGGTTGATGAAAACTATCCTTTTTTAGACAAGTCATTTAAATTTTTTCTCTGGCGGAATTTGATTTTTGCCGGCATTTGGCTTTTGGTTTTTCCCTTGCAGCATTTGCGCTACGGAATAAAATTTGTTGGACTGAAAAACATTCGCAAGAACAAGGCGCTCTTTAAAAACGGAGCCGTAACTGTTTGCAATCACGTTTACCGCTGGGATTATTTGGCTGTGGTTCAAGCCGTAAAAAAGCGCCTGTGGTTTCCAGCCCGCTCCGAAAATTTAATGGGAAGCGACGCGGCCTTGATTCGCGCCGTGGGCGGAATTCCTGTGGCTGAAAATTTTTCGGGAACAAAAAAATTTTACGAAGCCTTTGATTTCCTTCATTCCAAAAAAAAGTGGATTCATGTTTTTCCTGAAAGTTGTCGTTGGACTTGGTATCAGCCGATAAGACCCTTTAAGCGCGGCGCTTTTGAGTTTGCCCACCGCTACGATATTCCGGTCATTCCCATGGCCATAAGCTATAGAAAGCCGGACGCGATTCGACGCTTTTTTGGAGTCAAGCATCCTCTCGTTACGCTGAATGTCGGCGAGCCAATCTTTAGCGATCAAAGCCTTTCGTTAAAGAAAGACTCTTCAAGGCTTTTGGAAGAAAGCCACAAGAAAATTGTCGAGTTGGCGGGAATAATTCAAAATCAATGGCCGTCAACGATGGAATGATTTTACAAAAAGTCAGCCGAGAATTTGTTTGGCGAATTCTTCCCATTCAATTACGGGATGCGCTTGGTCCAAAATCGGCCTTTCGCTTTTTGTTTTGATTTGAATGAACTTCATTCCAACCATTCTTGCGCCAAAACCGTCGGTGTCGTCCCTGTCTCCAACCACCAAACAATCTTTTGGCCGAGTTCCCAAATTGGCCGCGATTTGCAAAAAGGCTCTTGGCGCGGGCTTTAGGCAGCCGAAAGTTTCGGATGAATAAAAGCCTTGGCACAAGTCCAGGCTTTCTTGCTTTATTCCGCAAGCAAGCGCCCGTTCTTTTATCGCGTTGTAGTCGGAGTAGAGCGCGATCTTTTTTCCGCTTTTGGAAAAAAATTCAAACACTTCGTCAACTTTTGGATGCGCGTGAAATTTCTTTTTTTTGAGCGCCCTTTCCATGTGCTTCATGTAACGCTTTTCAAACCAATACGCGAATGATTCGGGGCTTGTCAGCGCTTCTTTTGCCGCCTTTTGATAATATTCCTTTCTAAAATTTTCCGGAGTCTCAAAATCGCGGCCCTTGAAAATTCTTCGGGCGTCGCGTTCCGCTTTCATAAAAAAGAAACGAAATGGGTTTGAAAGAATAAGGGTTTTTGCAATTCCGCTATTGTCGTAAAGAGTGCCGTCAAAGTCAAAAATGACGGCCTTGAATTCTTCCGCTTTCATTAGTCGCGGACCAACTCTTTGAAATGCGCGTGGCGCTTTTCGTCTTGCATCAAAAGGTTCATCTTGAATTGGCCGTCGCGGGCTCCGTTTTTAATCATAAGAGCCTTGTATTTTTCAAAAGAATTTTCAACCAGCAAATGTCCAACAGGGTCTTTTACGCGGAAAGAATCTCTCTTTGACTTGTACTCCATGTTTTCGTTCTTGAGTTTTTGGTCAACGCTTTTTACAAAGTCGTCGCAGAAACTTTGCGAAACGTTCTTGTTTTGGAATTCAAAATACAAGTGGTAAAGGCTTTGCTCAATGTCCGCGAAGCCGACAAAAAATTGAAGCTTTTCGCCTTTCTCTTTTTCTGTTTCCGTAACCGCGTCGATGAACTGCTTTTCATGAATCTTTTCGCCGGTCATTGATACGATTCCGTTTATCTTTTGAATGAACTGGATTGTCGGAATTGTTTTGTACGCGCCGGAGCATTCAACCATGTCGTTCATGTTGTAGCGGTAAAGGCCGCCGTATGTCGTGATGTAAACGGTGTAGCGCTTGCCTTTTTGAAGTTCGTGCAACTGAAGGTATTTTGGATTTTCGCTTTCCATTTGGTCCGCGTCAACAAATTCAAAGTAGTGGTTGTGGGGGAACAAAACCGTGTCGTCCGCCCCGTTCATTACCAAGCCGGCTCGGCATTCGCTGGCAAAGTAACCAAATTCCTGGTGCAAGGTTTGCTCCGGGAAATAATCCTTGAACTTGTCCATGTAAACGCGGGTGTTTCCGCATTTCCAAGTAGTAAGAAGCTGCAAGTCTGGCCAATAATGCTTTGGAAGAAGGCGGCCGTACTTTGCCTTCAACTCGCGCAATTCCTTGGCTCTCTTTGGATTGGGCTTGTAATTGGCTTCCAAGGCGGCGCGGTTCTCGGGCTCGATGTTCATTTTTTTGCTTAAAGTTCCATGCTCGATGTCGTCGATGTAGTCGTCCAAGAATTCATCAACGTTCTTTTGAAGCTCGATTATTGTTGAGGGGTTTGCGGTAATCAAAAGAGATACGTTTTGCTCGATGCCGTTTCTCATAAGACAATAGTAGCGGGCTGTGTAATCCTTGATCGCAAAAACCTCGCTCGGAGCGGAATAAAGGCCCTTGATGAATTCAGGGCAGTCGCGCTGGGTCACGCCGGAAACGGAGCCGCAAACAGTTCCGTCAGGCGCGTAGCCTTCGATTGACTTTCCTACGATAGAAACGCATTTTCCCCAGAACGCTTTTGGCCTGTGCATGATGAAAGTGTAGAGCCAAAGCTTTGACATTTTGCTGAAAATATTCTGGTAATAAGCGTTGGTGATTGGAATCCATTTTGGATCTTTTGTGGTTCCGCTCGTTGTGGCGTAAATCATCGGCTTTCCCGGGAAGAGAATGTTTTCCTCGCCGTTTTTGTGGCGCTCGATGAATGGCCTCAAGTCTTCGTAGTCTTGAACAGAAACGTTTTTTTGGTAAAGCGCGAAAAGCTCGTCCGCGCTTTTGGCTTTTAGAATATCTTCAAAGTTATGGGCTTTTCCCCATTCAGTGTCTTTTGCGTAAGTTAAAATGCCGCGCAAGGTTTCTTCTTCGGCTTTGGCGCAATTTTTTGCGGCTTTGTCCAAGGCCTTTTTATTTTTTCTTCCAACCCAGCTTAATGCGAATGTGATGAGAGTGGCGTTTTTTTCTTTTTTCATTTGTTGCTCCTGGAAGTATTATGTTTTTTTAAATTGTATAAAATATGATTGAACTTGTCAAATGAAAAAGCCTGCGCTATAATAAAACAATGGCAAATCAGATTTTCGGTAACATTGTTTCTCCGTTTGCCGCTTGGCGGGCGGGCTTGGCCTATCAGCTTTGCAAAAGAATTTTTGGCGAGCAAAAGGAAGGCCTTGACTTGGTCGCGGTTGCCAAGGGAGAGGTTTACAAAGATTTTCGCGCCATGACTTTGGTTCGACGCGATGACTTGGAAGCCCAAAAAGACGACAATGGAAAGCCCCTTAAGATTTATGAAATCGATTCAAACAATTCTCTTGTAATTGGAACCATCCGAATGGGCTTTGGCCATTGGAGAATTGCCATAGCGCTGGCCAGCGTCGCCAACAGCATGAACGTCCGTCCTTACATCTTGGACTTCCTTTCGTTCTCCAACACGCCGATTGCAAAGTCAATAAAATTTTTGGAAGGCCTTTACAACACTTTTTCCCGCCTTTCGCAAAAGTCCAAGTGGTTCAACAATCACATTTGGGAAGACATAACAAGCAAGGCCAACGCCACTCTTGACTCCGCCATTCAAAACCGGGAAATATCAAAGCTCTTCACCGCCGCTTTTCAAAGGCTTCCAAAAAACATTCCTCTCGTGGCCGCGCATCCTTGGGTTGGCTGGAGCGCCTTGCATTGCGGAATGACAAAAGTCATTTCCATGGTGCCCGACAATTTGCCCTTGGCCTTTTGGCTAGTGGAAGGAAGCGTTCACACGGTTCAGTCTCCGTCCGCCTACATGGGCTACCGGGCCTTGCTAAAAATGGAGCGGGGCCATCACATTCAAAAATGCCTCCCCGCGAACCAGGTAATTCAAACCGGCCATTACGTGGACTACGAGCTTTTAAAGTCAATCAAGACTGATTGCAAGGCCCGCCTTGACCGCGCGAAAAAGGGCGAGGGCAGACGCTTCTTGCTGACGATGGGAGGCGCCGGAGCGCAGGCCCACAAGTTTGGACAAATCGCGGATTTTTGCAAGCCCTACATTCAGGAGAATCGCTGCGCGCTTTTGATAAATATGGGCGACCACGAGGGCCGCTGGCTGGTCCTAAAGGAATTGCTTGAAAAAAGCGGCGTTCAATACACAATGCACACGGATTGGAAAAAGACCAAGGCCTTTGCAAAGAACGCGGAAAAAGAAAGCGTTTCAGGCGTCCACATCTTTTTGCACAAGGATTTTTACGCGGCCGTTTATTGCACAAACCTCTTGATGCGGGTTTGCGATTTTATGGTCACAAAGCCAAGCGAGCTTTCTTTTTATCCCATCCCAAAACTTTTCATTCAGCGCGTTGGCCGCCACGAGGCTTGGGGCGCAATCCGCGGAAGCGAAATCGGAGACGGCACAAAGGAGGCCGACGACCAGTTTATTTTGAACAGGCTTTTAAAAATGATCATCGAAGAAGACGACCTTCTTAAAATGCAAGTTCAAAGCATTTTGGACAATGATAAAATCGGAATGTACGACGGCGGCTACAATGTTGTTCAGGCCGCGTTAAAATAGCGAATTTATTTTTAGGAGTTATTATATGTCATTTGTTGATGAATTGCTTGCAAAGGCCAAGTCGGCCGGAAAGACAATCGTTCTTTGCGAAGGAGAGGACAAGCGCGTTGTTGAGGCCGCTTCAAAAATCGTAAAGGAAGGAATCGCGAAAATCATTCTTTTGGGAACAGAAGAAGAAGCCAAAAAGGCCGCGCCTGGCGTTGACCTTTCGGGCGTGAAAATCGTTGACCCCGCCACAAGCGCAGACGCCGACCGCTACGCCGAAATTTTGTTCAAGGCGCGCGAAGGAAAAATCAATAAAAAGACCAACCAGCCCGAATACGCCGATGTCGCCGCCGCCAAGGCCTACATCCAAAAAGACAGGACAATGTTTGGCGCCTTGATTCTTAAGGCCGGAGACGCCGACGGTTTTGTAAGCGGCGCTTGCCATTCGACAGCCAACACCTTGCGCCCTGGCTTGCAGGTAATCAAAACCGCTCCAGGAATCTCAACCGTTTCTTCAAGCTTTATCATGGTTGCCCCTCAAGGCGGAAACAAATACATTCCCGACGGCGTAAGCCTTTTTGCCGATTGCGCAATCAACATCGAGCCTGACGCCCAGCAGTTGGCCGATATCGCCGTAGCCACAGCCGACACAGCCAAAAAGATTGCCGGCATCGAGCCCAAAATCGCGATGCTTTCGTTCTCAACAAAGGGAAGCGGAAACGACGACAAGTTCACAAAGAGCGTTCCAAAAGTTCAGGAAGCCGTAAAACTTGCCAAGGAAGCTCATCCTGAATTGGCCCTTGACGGCGAGTTCCAGTTTGACGCCGCCGTGGCTCCGGAAGTTGGCGAGCTCAAGGCTCCTGGAAGCGCGGTCGCAGGCCACGCAAACGTTTTTGTTTTCCCGAACATCAACGCGGGAAACATCGGCTACAAGATTTGCCAGCGCATGGGCGGCTGGATGGCCATCGGCCCTGTATGCCAAGGCTTTGCAAAGCCTTTGAACGACTTGAGCCGCGGCTGCTCTGTAGAAGATATTGTGGCCACAGTTGCCGTTACAGCCTTGCAAGCGTAATTTGATTTTTGAAAAAGCGGCTTTTGCCGCTTTGGATGATTAGCTTAGTGGTAGAGCGCTTCCTTCACACGGAAGAGGTCGTTGGTTCGATCCCAATATCATCCATAATTTAAGATTTGTTCAATTCTTCAATCTTTTGCCTTTTTGTCTTTTCGTAAAAAAACAAGGAAAGGACTAGCGACAAAACTTCCGCGATGGGGTAGGACCACCAAACATTGTTGATGTTTCCTGTAAGCGAAAGAAGATAGGCGCTTGGAAGCAAAAGCAAAAGCTGGCGGCCAATGCTCACGAACATGCTGTAAGTGGCGTTTCCCATGGCTTGGAATACCGAGCCCAAACAAATGCACACCGCCGCTCCCAAAAAACTTGGGGCTATAATCCTAAGCGCGGGAATTCCGATTTCAAGCATTTTGTCTGAAGCGTTGAAGAGCGCGAAGAATTTTCCGGGAATCAATTCAAAAAGCGCCGCTCCCACCGTCATAATGACCGCGGCGGTCATTATGCTGAGGCGAATCGTTTTTTTGATTCTTTCTGGATTTTTAGCGCCGTAATTGTATGCGATGATTGGAACCATTCCTCCGTTCAAGCCAAAGACGGGCATGAAGATAAAGCTGTTCAACTTAAAGTAAACGCCGTAAACCGCAAGGGCTGTGTCCGCCACTTCCTTGAACAATCCCAGGATAAGGTTCATCGTGTATGTGGTCAAAGAGCCTAAGGCCTGCAAAACGATTGAAGGCGCTCCAACTTTATAGATTTGCTTTATGACAGAAAGCTCGGGCCTAAAGCCCTTTAGCTTGAATTGAATTTCCTTGTTGAATTTCAAGTTGAAGACAAGCGCCAAAATCGCCGCCATAATTTGGCCCAAAACCGTCGCCGTCGCGGCGCCTGCGATTCCCATTTTGGGAAAGGGGCCGATTCCGAAAATTAAAATAGGGTCAAAGACGATGTTAAAGGCGGCTCCGGTCAATTGCGTTCCCATAGTGAAAATTGTTTTACCCGTGGACTGAAGGAGGCGTTCCAGCGTCATGGCGAAAAAACATCCAAAGCCAAAGAGCATGCAAATTTTTAGGTAAGTGTTTCCGTATGCGACGATTGTTTGGTTTTGCGTTTGGCTTTTGAGGTAGGGCATCGTGAAAAGCAGGCACATCACCGCAAAGAAAATGTAAGTCATCGCCGCCAAAAAAAGGCCGTTCATGGCGCTTTTGTTCACGGCCTCTTGGTTCTTTTGGCCAAGCCTCATGGAAAGAAGCGCGTTAACGCCTACTGCGGTTCCTCCGCCAAAAGAAATCATTAAAGTCTGAAAAGGGAAGGCAAGCGAAACCGCGGTCAAAGCCTCTTCGTTTATTCTTGAAACAAAAATGCTGTCAACGATATTGTACATCGCTATTACAAACATGCTCAGCATCATCGGAACTGACATGTTGATCAAAAGGCGGCCAATAGGCATGACGCCCATCTTGTTTTCTTGAACTTTATTTTCCTGCATTGGCCTAGTATAACGGCCAGATTGATTTGTTTCAAGCCTGAGGCCAAAAAAAAAGAACGGCAGGTGGCCTTGTTTCCATTCTGCCGTTCTCATATGTAACGCTGAACACTTATGTTTCCATAATGTTCAGAACTACTTATAATTTACGAGAATTTGCAAGGCAAATTCTCGAGAAGTTCGCGGAGCGAACTTACCATTCTTTCTTGATGTCCTCGATGATGTTGGGCTCGCCTTCTTCTGTAGAGAAGAACTTGGCCTTCTTCATGTCGGGGATAAGAGTTACTGTTTCGCCCAAGCGGAACGCGGCGTTGGCCGTTGTCTTGGCGATGATGTTCTGGCCTTTGTTTGTTGTCAAATAAAGGTGAGTTTCAGCTCCAAGAGGTTCCTTGTTGGTGATCTTCATCTGCATGGCGTTTTCGCCAGCCTTTTCGCTGTATTCCATGTCTTCAGGGCGAATTCCGAAGTAAACGTCCTTTCCAACAAACGGCTTGAGGCGCTTCTGCTGGTCGGCTGTAGGAACGATTGAGAATGATCCTTCGTCAACAACAACTTTTCCGCCCTTTTCGATTACCTTTACAGTAAGGAAGTTCATCGGCGGAGTTCCGATGAAGCCGGCTACGAACTTGTTGATCGGGTTGTTGTAGAGGTAGAGCGGGGCTCCAATCTGCTGGATAACGCCGTCTTTCATTACAACAATCTTGTCGCCCAAAGTCATGGCCTCAATCTGGTCGTGAGTAACGTAAATCATTGTGGCCTGCAAGCGGTTGTGAAGGGCCGCGATTTCGGCGCGCATTGTTACGCGGAGTTTGGCGTCAAGGTTAGAAAGAGGTTCGTCAAAAAGGAATACCTTAGGATTGCGAACGATGGCGCGTCCTACGGCAACACGCTGGCGCTGACCGCCCGAAAGAGCCTTTGGCTTTCGTGTAAGATACTGTGTAAGGTCAAGCTGCTTGGCGGCTTCCTGAACGCGGCGGTCGATTTCCTTTTTGTCCATCTTGCGGATCTTAAGTCCGAACGCCATGTTGTCGTATACTGTCATGTGAGGATACAAAGCGTAGTTCTGGAAAACCATCGCGATGTCGCGGTCTTTCGGCGGAACGTCGTTCATTTCTTTTCCGTCGATAAGAAGCTTTCCTTCTGAAATGTCTTCCAAACCGGCTACCATGCGAAGAGTGGTAGACTTACCGCAGCCTGAAGGTCCTACGAATACGCAGAATTCCTTGTCTTCAATTGTGATGTTTGAATTGGTAACCGCGCGAACGTTGCCGTCGTAGATTTTGCCAATTCCTTTGAGTTCAACTTTAGCCATTGTGGCCCTCCGTTAAATTATATTATTAAAACAATTTTACGGCGCTTTTTTTGATTTGTCAAATTTTTTTTT